>NZ_JBNGOP010000004.1:0-275398 GCF_050589625.1 Maribacter sp. 2-571
CAAGAGCCGTATGATGGGAGACTATCACGTACGGTTCTGTGAGAGGCTTGGGGTGAAACTCCCCTTGTCTACTCGACTACCAGAACCGTTGAAAGTTCAAATAAAGGATTGATTTTCTAAAGGATATTTAAAGAAAAGTCCAAGTAATTTATTATTTTTAGTCCAATATTGGTTGATAAAAAACTTCATAATGTTAGACATTGTATACGGATACCAGAATTTATTGCAGAATATTGATAGATACATCGATGACAGTAAATTCAAGAAAGCGTACTTTATCGAGCAACTTGGAATCTCCCGAGCTACATTCTACAACAAGGTGAAAAAGAAGAATTTTACTATTGATGAAATGGTAATCCTTAGTAATATTCTTTTTCCTGAGGAAGCAAAGGTTTTCGAGATCAAGGAAGCTTTGAGGGCTAGCCGTGAGGATAGCAAGAATGGCAGAACAAAGGCTCACGAGGAGGTTATGGATAATGTACGTAAAAAGCTGCGTGCATGAATGTGAGGTGGACTAGAAAGGCAGACCGGTCCTTCAATAGAATAGTCGATTTCCTATTGGATATTTGGACCGTTGAGATTGCAACGAATTTCGTTGATATTGTAGATCATACTATCAAATTAATCGTGAAGAATCCGGAGATGTTCAAGGTTTCTCAATATGATAATATCAGTAGAGAAGCATTTATCACAAAACATACTACAATGTTTTATCGAATCTTGGACGATACCATCGAGATTGAATACTTCTGGGGGAATTTTGATGACCCTGAAAAGATAAGCGAATTACTAAAGTTCAAATGAAGGATAGTAGATGATTAAGAGATATTTTGACAAATTACCATATAAGAAAAACTGTGTGATTGCGGCTTTGGTCATTTGGAATTTGTTGTTTATACCTATAATAATTGAGATTTTTAAAAATTATGACAACCCAGATCTTGGATGTGCGGGGCTACCACCAATTACCTTTGCTTTTATAACATGCATTGCTCTTCTATTATCCAAAGATTTCCAAAAACGAATACTCCAAAAGGTAAAGACTACAAAGACATACGGAAGGATGTTTTCTTAATTTCCATTCTCATGTTGGGTTTTTTAACCTTACAGGTACAGTACATTTTTAAAATTTTCTAGCTTAACCGAGTTAAGACCAAAGTTCAAATAAACGATCAATTATGTATAAATATGAGTTTGTAAAAGTTCCGATGAAGCAAGGATTTATAAAATCAAGACCAAGTAAAGATCATAGAGATATTATAAAGTCTTATGCAGAAAAAGGATGGAGGTTTAAACAGGTTTTTGCGCCAGCAATGAGTGGTTATGGGTCGGCAAGCTATTTTGAGCTAATTTTTGAAAAGGAAATTTAAACTAAAGTTCAAATAACCGATAAATTGGTGATGGGCTTGTTAGTGTTTTTCAAATAGTATATTTTAGGGTTATGACGCGATACTGTTGTTTTTTGATACTCTGTTGTGTGGGGGTGCAATGTTGGGCCCAAAGTTCGATTTCCGGAGAGATCGGCATAGCCTTTCAAAAGGAAAAGGAGGTAAAAATACATTTGAGCCGGATCAAGCTCGAAGATTTCCCGAGTGCGAAAGCGGAAAAATCCATTGCTACTACCATACTCGATAAAGAAGGTCGTTTTTCGTTCCGCGAACTGCAATTGGAAAAGAAAGATGCCATATATCATATTTATGTGAATACGGTTGCGGAGGCCTTGGGAGCGACAAAAAATGCGGACCATTTTTTTGTCTTTTCCGCCCGGGACAGTATCCATTTCACGAAGGGTAAAAAGGCGTTCGAAAAATACACCAACACCAATACCGCCGATGCGGAATGGCAGCGATTGAGGGCCTATGAGGCGCGTCTGTTCGGTACCGTTTTAAGTGGCGAGGATAGCCTATCGCCCGAGCGTTTGGCACATTTAAGACGCTATACCAAAGATTCGCTCCAAATTTTAATGGTAAAACTCATCGGCATCAAACAACTGGACCAACAGGAATTGTTGGATGTGGATATCGCTAAAAATCCGGATTATTACCTTGCGCTATTGGAAGAATTGAAGGAAAGTGAATTGGAGCGATCCGATTATCTTTTTTTGGAAAACAAACTGGCCTTCATCACAACCGAAAAGGCGGAGCATAAATTTATGTACAGTACATATATCAATATCTTTTTGGGGCTCATCATCCTGTGCCTGACCCTTTATGGCATCCGGAAAAAAAGAAGGCCGAAACCCGATATTGAACAATTGAGCCATCAAGAGCGTACCATTCAACAATTGATACTGCAAGGGAAGAGCAATAAGGAAATTGCCGCGGAACTTTTTATCAGTATCAGCACCGTAAAAACCCATATTACCCATATTTATGGGAAACTACAAGTAGCCAACCGAAAAGAACTGTTTCAAAAGGCACCGTACCGCTAGGGGACTAGTCCTAAAATACGACCCATTTCACTGTTGTTTTCCAAGAACAAACGATTACTTGCATGAAAAATGAACGTCATGCGCTTGTTATCCATATGCCTTGTATTTCTTTATGTTGTAAAAAGTAATGCCCAAGAGGGCCATGCCATACAAGGTACGGTAACCGATAAGGACGGTATGCCCATAACCGTTGGGGACATATTATTGTTCAAAAAGGACGGCGACAGCTTACAGCAGTATACCGTGCTGGTCGAAGGAACGTTTCGTATGGATGAAATTGCGTCCGGAGCATACCGACTGCGTATCTCGGCCATGGGCTATGCCACGATAACACGGTCGGTGGTCATCTCAAATGATCTTACCTTACGGCTTTCCTTGGAAGAAGAGGATACCGCTTTGGAAGCGGTGACCGTAACCGCCGCAAAGCCTATCGCCTTTAATCGGGGAGGGAATTTTACCCTGGACGTTACCAATCCCGTGCTGTCGTCCATTCCCGACCCCGTGGCGCTTTTGGAAAAACTTCCGGGAGTACAGGTCAGTCCCGACCGGGAGTCCATTACCATACTGGGTAAGGGAACTCCGCTGCTGTATTTGGACAAACAACGCATCTCCATGGATACCTATAAAACACTTTCGGTCGATGCGATCGATAGCATTACCATATTAAAAAACCCATCTTCCAAATACGAGGCCGACGGGCGGGCGGTGGTATTGATCAAGGGAAAAGCAGCAAAAAAGGAAGGCGTGCGCATCAACTTTAAAGAAACCTTGTCCCAAAGGCAAAACGGTAACAGTTACCATGGCATCGACCTGAGCCTAGTTGGCAAGCGCCTGCAATGGAACGCTCGACTGGGATACAATTTGTTGCAGACCTGGGAAAGCAACCGTTTTGCATTCGATATCCCGGAAGCGAATACCTTTACCGATTATGAGGTGCTGATAGCGGTCAACGATCGAAAACAGACGAACGCCGGAACCGGACTCACCTATACCATCAATTCCACCGACTATCTTTCCGTAAACGCCGACATGCGCCTACAAAACGATACCTTCCCGATAGCCACCGATACCCGTTTGATACAGGATGGTCGGGAGCGTAACATCCGTACCCATACCGACAACGGTAATACCAAGGATTTTATAAGCGTAAATGCGAATTACAATACCCGATGGAACGAAACGGTCGGACTTTTTGTTGGAGGACAGTATACTACTTTTCAACAAAAGTTGAATACCGAAATTTTTAACGCCACCGACGGGGGAACCTTATGGGCCGATGAGAATCGTAATCAATCGTATGGCATCGATGTATTTGCCACCCGTTTTGATCTGGAACAAGATTTGGGAAAGCACTTTAAATTGGAGCTAGGTGCGAACATTACCGAAGCAAGTGCGAATGCCAATGCTCGAACGCAAACGACGGATCCGCCCCGGACCACCCTTACCGATTTTGACTATTCGGAAAGGCGATACGCGGCATACACCCAAGTTGCGGGAAAAATAGGAGCGAAAATCACTTTTAATTCCGGGGCCAGGATCGAAAGGAACATAGTAAACGCAATGGAAACCCCGAGCATGTTACCATCGATCAATAGGGACAATAGCTATTTTTTTCCAAAGGTTTTGCTCGAGTTTCGGTTGGATAGCACAAAACAGTTGTTGCTGAACTACGCCAAAAGCATTTCGCGGCCCGACTATTCCCGGACCAGTGTTATTTCCGCATTTATAAACCCCTTTTTGGAAGGTTCGGGAAATCGTGGGCTATTGCCTGCAATTACCCAGGAGTGGTCGGCTACATTGCAATCGAAAAATAAGGTAGTAGGGTTCAGCTACGCAAGGCGAAAAGCCCCCATATATTTTACGATAGGATATGATGAAGGATTGGGAAAGGCGGTGTTGAGCCAAAGGAATTTAGATCGGGAGCATTTTTTGGAAATCTCGGCAAACATGCCCTTCTCGAAAGGAAAGTGGACGGCAACCAACTACGCAGCGGTATCGTTACGGAAAACCATGGACGGAAATGCATGGATAGGACGGGCAACGCCCTATGTTTATATCTCCACCAACCACCAATTCACAATAGCAAAGGACACCACCCTGTCTTTTGGCGGATGGGGCATCACCCGACGTGGCGAAGGAATTTTTGATAGAAATGGTATGTTGGTCATGGAGGCGGCAATAACAACGACCCTGTTGAAAAAATGGAGACTCGCATTGCGGTTCAACGACATCACCAGGGCCATGCGCTTTGAAGAGGCGTATTCCGTGGCGGGGGTAACTGCCAATGGAACGTATTTCGCGGATGGACGAGAGCTGGCATTGACCGTACAATACACACTGGGAAAAGGGCATCAGAAAGTACAAAAAAATAGAACGGTCGACGAAGAACTGGAACGTATCCGATAAATGAAGTGGTTTAGACTTTTTGTCCGGAAACCTCGGGAGGCTATAAAATGATGCTTTTTCACCCTTTTTTCGACTTTTTTTCCTTCCGTAGCCCGGTTATTCAACTCAAAAAAGACTTCAACAGGGCAAAAAATCATTTCCCGAAGCATCGGGATCACCGCAATCCAAAACGTTTAGACCACTTCAGTGTTAGATCGTCGTTAAAGCAATTTTTGTTTAATAAAAAACAATTAATTTTAAACAAAAATAATATTATGAGAGTTCTTTGTTCGTTTTTAATCTGTTTTTTAGTTTCAATCGGTATGGCCGCTCAAGAAATTACATCCTTTCAAGGAATGTGGGGCGATGAATTTTACCAGGATGCCGACAAAATAAGTTGGAAGGAAGTCGATAAAATCATGAAAGAAAGTACCGTTGCCGAACAAAATTGGCAGAAGTATAAAAAGCAGTCCCTCGGAGGGCTCGTTGCAGGTGCGGCGAACCTGGGCGCTACGATCTGGTTCGTAGTGGAGTATAACGACGACAGGGTGGTGACCGCACCGGCCATCGCCGCGATCGGTACCGCCGTAATTTCTTCCATTTTTTTCAACAGTGCCAAGAAAAACAAAAAAGAGGCAATCCTGAAGTACAACGCATCCTTTGACAATACCACCGCTTTCAAACTTGTTCCGGTCAGCAATTCCAATGGAATGGGCATCGCGTTACAATTTTAGGCAAACATTATTCTATAAAGATCGTTTCAAGGTTAAAATGGTATAAAAATCCATCCAGGACTTAAGGGTTCGCGATGGATTTCGTTTTTTTGCCTAACGGTAAAAACGAAAGGGGTATGCGAAAACTAAGAAATGACGAATTGGGCCGAATCGATGTAGCGGCGTTTCGGGATATGCCGAAAACCCCATTGATCATTATTCTGGACGACGTTCGAAGTCTCCATAATATTGGCTCGGTATTTCGAACATCCGATGCCTTTCTTATCGAAAAGATCTATTTATGCGGTATCACCGCCACGCCTCCTCACAAGGACATTCATAAAACTGCCTTGGGCGCAACGGAAAGCGTCGCTTGGGAATACCGTGCGGATATTATGGGATTGGTATCCGAATTAAAAGAACGGGATGTATCCCTAGTGGCCATAGAACAGGCCGTTGATGCGGTGCCCTTAAATGCGTTCAATGTCCGTTCCGGGCAAACCTATGCCATGATTTTCGGAAACGAGGTAAAAGGGGTTTCACAGGCCGTGGTGGACGCTTGCGGGTCGGTAATCGAAATTCCGCAATACGGCACCAAACATTCGCTCAATATTTCGGTAAGTGCCGGTGTCGTTATTTGGGATTTTTGGTCCAAAAGCGAGCGATTACAAAAGCCCTCTAAATAACGAAACCTCGACGGTCGGTCGAGGTTTCATTCATAGTTTGAGTTAGTTTAGTTTCCCATTAGGAGTTGGCAATAACGCAAATACATTACTGTTATGCAAGCATTTTTCTTGAAAAAATGTTAAAACAACTGTGTAGTGGCAAACTCCTGTATCTGTTGGAGTACCTTCTGGTAGTCGGCCTCATCGGCTACAAAATCCAGATCCGTACTATCGATGACCAAGCTGTTCTGTTCGGGATAACTGCGGAAAAAGTCGAAATACCCTTGTTGTATTTTGGATAGGTATTCGGCCGAAATATTTTGTTCATATTCGCGTCCGCGCTTTGCGATGTTCTCGAGCAATCGCTCGTTCGTTTGATACAGATAAACGTAAATTTTGGGCTTTTTAACCTCCTTGTACATCAGGTTGAAGAGCTTACGGTACAGCCGAAATTCCTCGGCCTGCAAGGTAACTTGCGCAAATATCAACGATTTGTAAGTGTCGTAATCGCTAACCATAAAGTTTTTAAAAAGATCGTACTGTGAAGTATCGTCCGAAAACTGCTGGTAACGGTCGGCCAAAAAAGACATTTCCAAGGGAAAGGCATAGCGGCTCCGGTCTTCATAAAACTTCGGTAAAAACGGGTTGTCCGCAAAACGCTCCAGTACCAATTTGGCGTTGAAATCCTCCGCTATTTTACCAGCCAAAGTGGTTTTTCCAGCACCAATATTCCCCTCTATGGCAATAAACCCGATATGGGTAAGCAGCTCTTGCCGACTTTTGAACAAACGGAGCGTCGTTTTTTCCAACTTGCCCTTATCCCTACATTCCTGGATCAGATTTCGGGTATCCTTGTTCAAAATGGGATGGTAAAACTGCGGTGCGATATCCGCCAAAGGTCTCAGTACAAACTTTCGAAAAGGAAGTTCCGGATGGGGAATTACCAGCTTTTCCGTCACTACGGTCTCGCGTGCATAATACAGAATGTCGATATCGATTAAGCGGGGCTCGTAGCCTTCCTCCTGAAACCTTTTACGGCCCATTTCCGTCTCTATCCGTAATACGTTCTCCAGTAGTTCTTGGGGAGTAAGCGTAGTGTTTACCGCAACACAGGCATTTAAAAAATCGTCGGATTCAAACCCCCAGGCGGCACTTTCGTACACCGGGGAAATCCGCACAATATCGCCCACGGTTCCCTGTAGGGCGAAAACGGCCCGTTGCAGGGCATTTTTTTTATCGCCCATGTTGGTGCCCAAAGAGAGGTATGTAAGAACAGGTTCAGCCATAATGGTAGACAAAGAAACAAAAAGTCGAGGTGAGTTTTAAGAACGGCCCCGTACTTTTATGAACATCATATCAAGTTGCTCCGGAAATTCGCGCATCTCCGAAAGCTACCGAGGAGTTCCGTATCTTTGCAATTCAAAAATATGCGACTTTAAATGAAATTTTTACGAAATCTACTTGCTGCCATTCTTGGTACTTTGATCGCCCTGGGAATTGTGTTCCTGATGTTCTTTATATTGGCCAGTTTGATCGGAAATGCCGAAGATACGGTCAGTATCGAGTCCGATTCCATACTCGAACTGCAATTGCAACTGCCCATAAACGATTATACCGGTCAAAACAACACCGATCCCTTCGCAGGGGTCTTTGAGCAATCGCAAGGATTGGACGAGATTTTGAACGCCATTCAAGTAGCAAAGGACGATAATGATATTAAGGGAATCAGTATCAACAATAACTTTTTGCTTACCGGGCTGGCGCAAACACAGGAGATCCGAAAGGCATTGGCCGATTTTAAGGAAAGTGGAAAGTTCGTTTACGCCTATGGGGATTTTTACTTGCAAAAGGATTACTACTTGGCAACGGTCGCGGATTCCATTTTTCTGAATCCTGTCGGGGGTATGGATTTTAAGGGCCTTTCCTCCGAGGTACTCTTTTTTAAGGAACTTCAGGAAAAGACCGGGGTGAAGCTTGAAGTGATCCGACATGGAAAATACAAAAGTGCCGTTGAGCCTTTTATTGCCGATGAAATGAGCGATGCGAACCGTAGGCAGATCAAGGAACTGATCATGTCGCTATGGGAATCCATGGTCGTTGATATGGCCGCGGGAAGAAATACCTCCGTTGCCAATTTGAATGCCATTGCCGACACCTTGGGCGGCCGTTTGCCCCAATACGCGAAAAATTCCGGACTGGTCGACGGGCTGTTGTTCTATGATCAATATGAAAAGAAATTGCGAAATGCGGTATCGGTTGCCGAGGATGGCGAATTGAACGTGGTTTCCCTGGAGGAGTACACCAAGCGGGCCAACACCAAAGGGAACAAAAAAGGAAAAGATAAGATTGCGGTCATTTATGCCCAAGGCGAAATACGGTATGGCGAGGGAGATCAAGAAGGTATCGGCCAAGGGTTGATGACAAAGGCGATACGAAAAGTAAAGGACGACGAGGACGTAAAAGCGATAGTGTTGCGGGTAGACTCTCCGGGTGGAAGCGCCTTGGTCTCCGATATCATATGGCGCGAACTGGAGCTGGCCAAAGCAAAAAAACCGGTAGTGGTCTCCATGGGTAACGTTGCCGCATCGGGAGGCTATTATATCGCCGTGGGTGCCAATAAAATTTTTGCCGAACCTACGACCATCACAGGTTCTATCGGGGTATTTGGTACCGTGCCCAATATCAACGGGCTCGCTACGGATATCGGCATCAATGCCGAACAAGTGGGCACACATAAAAATGCAGTGGACTATTCCGTTTTTGAACCCATGGACGATACCTTTCGGGAAACCGTGCAGGAGGGTATCGAGGAAATATATGACACCTTTTTGGACCGGGTATCCCAAGGTAGGGGCATCAGTATCGCCGAGGCCGACAGCCTTGCCCAAGGAAGGGTATGGAGCGGTACGGATGCAAAACGGTTGGGCTTGATCGACGAATTGGGAAATTTGGACGACGCGATTACCGAGGCTGCCAAAATGGCGGAGTTGGAGTCCTACGGCATACGGAAATATCCAAAATACAAAACCGGTTTTGAGCAACTGATGGAAGATTTGGGAGGTGCCGGTGCCAAGGCGCAGGAAAAGTTCATAAAAGAAAAGATCGGAACGGAAGCATACCAAACATTACGAACCATTAAAACTGCCCTGCAACAAAAGGGAATTCAAGCAAGAATGCCTTTTGTGCTCGATATCGATTAATACATGACCCTAAAAGACCAGAAACTGGCCTACCGGATCTATCTGTATCTGGGGGCACTGTTCATAACATCTCTAGTGGTGTCGAACCTGATTTTCCAGAAGTTCTTTTACTGGAAACCCTTTGGAGACGTTACCGTGTTCGGGGCCACCCTTTTTGAGGTCTCCGTTGGTATTCTGCCCTATCCCATTACCTTCTTGATCACCGATCTGATTTCGGAGATTTACGGTAAAAAAAAGGCCAATCAAATCGTCACGGCAGGTATTTTTGCCTCTTTTTTCTCCCTAACGATCGTCGTTTTAGCCGATGTTGCGCCGGCAATTCCAAAATCACCTATCGACGATGCGACCTTTACACAGGTTTTTGCGCTTAGTCCGGTGGCGGTGCTGGCATCCATGATCGCCTATCTTTTTGCACAATATGTAGATATAGCCCTGTATCACTTTTGGAAACGCGTAACCAAGGGCAAATTACTTTGGTTACGGAACAACTTTTCTACTTTTTTATCACAGTTCGCGGATACGTTTACGGTAGTTGGGCTCCTTTGTATTTTTAAGGTGTTGCCCTGGGACCTGTTTTTTGGGCTTTTGGTAAGCGGTTTTCTTTTTAAGGTTTTTATAGCATTTATCGACACCCCTTTTCTCTATTTTTTCGTATATCTCTTACGAAAACGATTCGGACTTGCCATTGGGGAAGAAATAAAGCTGGAAGTATAAAATATAAGGACTTTCCAAGAGTTATACACCTGTAGGGCCTTGGCCGTTTTATCATACAACTATCATGAGGAAAAAAATTATAAAAATCGGAGGTATTCTGTTGTTACTTCTTGTAGGTATCGTCATAGCCGCACCGTTTCTTTTGGAGGCTAAAATTGGCGACCTTATTAAAAACAATGTGAACAATAACGTGAACGCTACGTTGGATTTTTCCGAAGCGGACCTGAGCCTTATCCGAAGTTTTCCAAGTGCAGCGGTACGCCTTACAAATGTTGCTTTGGTGAACAAATCCCCCTTTGAGGGAGATACCCTTTTTGCAGCAAAAAAAGTGGAGCTTAAAATGGGTATCGCCCAACTCTTCAATACCGAGTCAGAGCCTATTGCCATTAAAAAGTTATTGGTCGATGGGGCCATTGTGAACATTACCGTCGATGAAGATGAAAATGCCAGTTATGATATTGGAAAGGAAACAACGGACGTGGCTTCTGCCGAAACGGAACCTTCTGGCGGATTTCAGCTGAACCTACAGCAGTACGAGCTGTCCAACGCTGCCATAAGCTATAACGACCGCGCTGCGGGAATACAGTTCAACCTTGTTGAGTTGCAGCACAAGGGCAGTGGTGATCTTTCCTTACAAACTTCGGAATTGGAAACGACCACCAGTGCGCTCGTTACCTTTGGTATGGATAGCACGGTTTACCTTAATCGGAACAAGGTGCAATTGGATGCCCTGATCGGTGTCGACCTCACCCAGGACAAATATTCGTTTTTAAAGAATGAAGCGATCGTTAACCAGTTGCCATTGGTTTTCGATGGTTTTGTAAAATTGAACAACAGTAGCCAGGAGGTCGATGTTAGTTTTAAAACGCCCTCGTCCGATTTTAAAAACTTTTTAGCGGTAATACCGGAAGCCTATTCCAAAAACATTGAAAACGTGAAAACGACCGGTAATTTCGAAGTCGGTGGGCGTTTTTATGGTATTGTGGACGAAACCCATATACCAAAATTTGATATTGCCATCAATTCTACGAACGCGAGTTTTAAATATCCCGATCTGCCAAAATCGGTGCAAAATGTAAACATCGATACCAAGATCAACAACAGAACGGGAATTGTGGAGGATACCTATGTCGATATCGATACGTTGACCTTTACCATCGACAAAGATCGCTTTAACATGACGGCACACTTAAAGGAACTCATGGGAAATACAAAGGTAAATGCTCACGTTGACGGAACGATGCATTTGGCCAACCTTGCACAAGCGTATCCCGTACCGGACGGTTTGGACCTCAAAGGACTGTTGGAGGCGAATATTACGACCGCTTTTGATATGGCCTCCGTAGAAAGCCATAACTACAAAAACACGAAGACGACCGGTGCTTTGAATCTGAAGGACTTTGAATACCGTTCCGATGAGGTGGCCAAGCCCATCGCGTTGCAGACCACAGCGATCACTTTTAACCCAGAAACGGTTACCCTCGACCAGTTGAGCGGTACTACCGGAGAAACCGATTTTAACGCCACCGGAAGTATCGAAAACCTATTGGGATTTCTCTTTAACGACGAACAGGTTGAAGGAAACTTTGATTTGAACTCCAATACGTTCGCGCTGAACGATTTTATGGTTCCCGATCAGGAAGATGCTACAGATGGTGGGACACCGAAGGACTCCGGTTCCGAAACGCCGGGTGCTACGGAAAAAATAAAGATTCCTTCTTTTCTGGATGCCACCATCAACGCCAATGCGACCAAGGTATTGTATGATAATTTGGTCTTAAAGGATGTAAAGGGGCAGCTAAGGATTAAAGATGAAAAAGCGGTTTTAAGCAATATGACATCTTCGTTGTTCGATGGAAAAATAGCCTTTGACGGAGAGGTGTCCACCAAAAATGAGATCCCGACCTTTGCCATGAACCTTGGGCTGGACAAACTGGAAATCGGGGAAACCTTCAAATCATTGGAATTGTTCAAGGTGCTCGCACCCGTGGCAAGTATACTGCAGGGGAAATTGGATTCCGATATTCAGTTGTCCGGTAACCTTACCAATGATTTTAGTCCCGACCTGTTATCCCTAAGCGGAAATATTTTGGCCAATATCTTTGCCAGGGAAATCGATACGGAAAAAACACCGGTATTGAACGCACTCGATAACAAGCTGGATTTTATCGATCTGAAAAGCCTTAACCTGGACCAACTAAAAACCAAGCTGACTTTTGAGGACGGTATCGTTAGTGTAAAGCCTTTTACCATAGCGTATAAGGATATGGCCATCAATATCGACGGCGGTCATACCTTTGATCAAAAACTTGACTATACCGCTACGATGGAGGTGCCCGCAAAGTACTTGGGTTCTCAGGTAAACGACCTTATCGCAAAAATCGACGACAGTTCCCTAAAGGGTATGACCATTCCTGTGAAGGCAAATATTGGAGGGGTGTACAACAGCCCGGCCGTGACTACCGATTTAAGTTCGGGCATCAAAAGTCTTACCGGTCAACTTATCGAAGTGCAAAAGCAAAAACTGGTGAACCAAGGAAAGGACAAGGCCAAAGACCTTATCGGGGATATTCTGAACCGTAACAGTACCGATACCACTCAAACTAAAAATGGAAGCGACAACGATGTGAAGGAAGTTCTGGGCGGAATTTTAGGAGGGCAAAAGAAAAAGGATAGTGTTACCGCTTCGGATGCACCGCCAGAAAATGGGGAAGATGTGGTAAAAGAAAAGGCAAAAAATATTTTAGGGGGCCTTTTGGGTGGTAAAAAGAAAAAAGACAGTTCGAAATCCGAGGAGAAAGAAAAGCAGTAAACGTAACACGATGTAACATTCGAATAAAAGTAATTTTACATTGAAAGGAAAGTTGTAATTTACAGATGATGAAATTACACCATTTCAAAGTTAAAATGGTAATAACAGTGTGCTTATGAGTTTTTTAGCCAAATTATATATAAACGGAAGGGTAATCAATGTTTTGGATACCAACATTCAATTCTATCAGGATGTAAACCCTATAAGTTTTAAGCCGAGTGCATTGCCAGCAGGGGGAGTGTTTAATATGACCTTGGAGGCCGATGGTACGACCGATCTTTTGAACCTGGCGGTTGCTCCCGATACCATGTGCAACGGATACATCCGTTTTTATAAAAGGGATGGAATGTCCAAACTGGTCGATTACGAATTTTACGATACCTACGTTGTGGCGTACAAACGGGTTTTTGAAGGATATATGGGAAGGGTCACTACCGACCATTACACGCTTTCGCCCGGTATTTTAAGAATTGGGGATATGGTGTTCGAAAAATGGTGGAAAGTGACCGATTTGGCCGCAAATGATACTCCGATAGCGACCCCCGAATTAAAGAAATCCCCAAAGGTCACGGATTATTACATTACGGATAGCGAGGGCAACAGAATTGAGGAAACGAAAATAGGACAGACCATTACGCTCAACATTCGTACCCAGGATATGATCGGGGAAACCATGACCATCAATCTTGACAATCCTTCGGCCGATTTCATGTATCAAGGTAAGGTTTTGGAGAACGATACTTTGGCCGACCTCACCATTACCAAGAAAATAGAGCGCATTAAATTGGAAGTTGTTAAACAAGGAACAAAATAATGGCAAACAATACATTCCAGCTTTCTGTTTTAGGAGAGAACAGAACACTTGACTTAAAAGTCTTACCGGAAATTACGGATAGTTTTTGGTTGAACATAAAGGACGAAGAGATACCTAAGGACGACGAGGGCGTGCAGGATATTTATCATGGAGAAAAGGTAAAGGTAAAATTAGTGGTCACCGGTGCCGAGGAAGGCCAGGAATTGGTGATCACCGTTAAATCTCAGGACGATGGCGCGGAACTTGCCGAGAGCGAGAAACAACCTTTTGCCCTATCGACCAAAGTACAGAATGGTGAAGCGTTGAGTGAACCGTTCTATATAGACCCCATTTGGTTCGATAAGGAAAATACGGTCACCTATGTTTTCGATGTTAAACTAAAAGAGGGCGATTCGGTTCTAGCGGAGAACTTGCCAGAAGCCGAGGAGAAAAGGTTGGCTCCGGTAGGGTTCGGAAAACCCGATCTGTTTAAAATGGACCCTACAAAAGGATACAGTTTGGAACGTGAATCCAACGGAAAAAAAACAGCGTATACCGGTGGTAAGATGGAAGAAATCGAATTGTACCAAAGTTGGTTCGAAGACGACTCGGATGAACTCGATACGGCTAAGAAAGTTCAAATTAAGTCATATTTTGAAAGTGTTTATATGACACGCCTGATGGGGTGGTCTCCAAATAATGAATATGGCAATGCCGCGAATAGGGCCAAGATTATTGCCGCTTTCGAAACGGCTTCGTCCAAACACGGCGTGCCCGCTTCAATCATGTTTACTTATGCGGCAGGCGAAGGAATGCAGTTAAGATGTAGTCGTGGACCATTGACCGATATAAATAAACAGGTCCAGTCTTTTCAGGCTTTTGGACTAGACTTTTTTGAGGAGCAGGCCGCAGGTCTTAAAAAGCAAGGTTATTTGTCCAAATCATTTGATACTAAAGCGACCGCCCTCGCCGAAAAGTATGTTGATTCAAAAGGAAAAAAATATTACTTAGTTAAGCCTGTTAAGGATTTTAAAGGTGGAGACTATGCAATCGTTAGATTGAAAAAAGGCGGTTACTATACTAGATCAGAGGCAGCGGACGGAGGTAAGACCGTCTCCGTTTATCCGGTGGTCTTTAAAGATTTGCTTACCGGAATTGAAGGTGCCTGCGCCGTTTATGCAAAAGCTTACGACGACGCACAGGCCAGTAGTAAAAAAATCGGTTGGGGGGAGCTTACCCAAAACCAAAAGGCCTTCTTTGGGTATGTAAAAATCCAAAAAACCAGTACCAAAGGGAATGCGGAATTGAACCGGTATCGGCCCAAGCCCGATGCCAACTTTTATGATCGTAAATATAGCCCTGTCGGAGTTCTAGAGATTGAGGCAATTATGGATAAAAGTTACCGACGCTATGTTGCTTGGCGTTACATTCGTTTAGGAAAGTTTTTTACGGAATGATTTTGCCCATGCGATTCATATGGACAATTTTGTTCGGTCTGGGGCACTGTTTTAGTGTTCAGGCCCAAAAGAGTTGGGATGTAGAGGCCCCTGACAAATCCATAAAAGTAACCAACTACCGCGCCTTTGATCAAGGTCTGGACAGTGTGGTGATCCGGCATAAGGACTCTAGGCTAAGTTTTTTTGGTGATTCATTATGCCAGGGCCCTGATGACGAATCGTGCATAACCGGTGCTGCCGGAGTATCCTTTATATCCGATATTCAAGTTTTGGACGATAGCAGGTATATGCTTTTCTCATTTTCGAATGGATCCCTGCGGAGTAGATTTGATCTTATGATCTATAACAAACAAACGAACGCTATCGATTTTTGGTTGATATCATCTTTGTCGGATAAAACAACTCCCACGGTGCTCTTTTATTATCTAGAGGATACCCAAGAGCTGTTGCTCCCTAAGGCGATTAACTTTATCGATGCCGAATGGATCCACACTGTAGATTACATGAATAAAACTGCGGAACATCTTGTGCCCATTAAAAAGGACTTTAAAATAGTGCAGCTGTTCGATTCCCATTATAGTTATATAGATCGCTCAGAAGAAGACCTGTTTTATGTGATACCTTTACGCAAAGGGGATAAAAAATAACTATTGGGATGATTGGAAAAATAAAATCATGGTTCTGCCTTTTGATTGCGCTGTTCGGTATACTGTTGGGCAGTGCACAAGATCAAAAAAAACTACTGTTCGAAGATCGTATAAGCATACGGCATTCCTATTTTGGGGATGGGACGGTAAAATGTTTGCGTATTAGCGATGGTGATGAGAAAATTAGCTTTTCAAAAAAAGATTTCCTCAAAGGCTTGCAATCGGAGACCAATGGAATTTATGAAAGTACCGAACAATTGGCCTTTTTGCCTCAAATCGAACATATTTCAAGATTATCGACCGATATCATTGTATTCAAGGGAAGTTATCCGTTTTTCGGATCGGTACAGCACCTGATTTTTTATAGTACCGCTTCCAAATCTATCGTAAAATGGGTTGCGTACTACGCCAGTTATGAGAACGTTATCAATTCACTTTTTTTCTATACGGATAGTAATCGGGTTTTGCTTAAGAATAATAGAAATTCTATCTACCAGCAAAAAATATACGTGTTGAAGTATAGGAGCAATTCCGTTGAAACCATCTTGCCCTCAAAAAGTACAATGCGCACGGTCGGAGTTGGTTTGGGGGCGAGCACTAAAGAGGACTGGGATACCACAAGAGATGAGGCAAAGGAGTATTTTGAGTTCGGTCTTTACGATTTACCCTAAATTACCCTAAACGATTTAGTAGTCCTTGTTATTCCATTTCTGATTTGGCAATGAGTTCAACACCCTTTTTGCCGTAATACCAATGAATTTTTCGGGAAATTTTTAAGTCTTCTGTCAAAGTATCCATTACGGGCTACCACAATAAGTCATACTACAGAAGTTTGGTTTGGTGCTAGGTACTGTTGGGTAAACACTTCAGTAAATAAAATTTACAAATTATGAAATGAGCCATAACAATTCTTGATACCAACCGAAATGATTATTGGTGAATTACATCTGACCATTAAAAAACAATAAATATAAACAGATGAAAAACGGGTTGTTGTTGATGCTTTTAATGGTAAGTTTTATTTCATTAAATGCCCAAAAAAGCCATGTTTTCAAATCGGACGATGGCAAAGTTTTGGCAGAGAACTTTATCTCTTACGAGGAAGGTGTGGATAGTGTGGTGGTAAAAAATAAAAAGCACCAATTTAAATTTTCGTACCACGAACCGTTTATTCAGATTAAAGATGGCTACGGCTATGACCTATTTGACAATGCTATCACCATTCGTAATATGAAGAAAGTAAAAAATCGCATCTATCTTTTAGTAGGCTATGGAGGAAATTTGAACGTTGACACCGAGCTTCATTTGATCTTTATAAAAAAGAGTGCGGTTCTAAAATACTACGTATTGAAATCGCACGATAAAATGCTGAGAGACGTCTCCTTTGAATATTTGCCCAAAACAAAAGAGGTGGTCATTCCGATCGCCAAACAATATACTCCACAAGATTTTATATATGCTATAGCTGCTGAATCCGGCCAAATGGATACGATTGGACCAATTAAAGATGGGGTAAATGATCAATACCACAAGTATAAATTAAAAGTACAAGACTAAGTTTTATAAAGATAGGGTTGAGGGGTATGTTTTGCATAAAATGGGGCCGAGGAATATTTTATGTTTCTAGCCCAAAGTCAGTGGAAAAAACGTGTCAAAGCGTAAGCCTAACTTTGTTCTTTTAAATATCCTAACCGGTTACGTGGCTACAGTATCCCTATTATACCATATTATCGGTCTTTGGATTTAGTTTTCAAAAGCTTTATGGGCAAGTAGTTCAATTCCTGTAAGAAGGAATCAGCGTCGTTTAAGGTTTTTTCAAAATAGATCGGATGCTTTGTATTAAAAAAACCATGCGGCTGGTCTTCGTACAGCTTTAGCGTGCAGGGGCTTCCGACTTTTTCCATAACGGTAGCATAATATTTCGCGGTGGCCACGGGAATCAGTTCGTCCGCAGTTCCCAACATCAATAGGGTAGGGGGAGCATCCTTTTTAATGTTGTGCAGCGGGGAGAAATCTTTGTAGGCATCTAGGATGCGTTCATACCCATAACCTCCGGGACCATTGTCAATTACGGGGTTAAAGAGTACAAGGGCGTTAGGTATACAGGACACCTTTAAATTTTCGCCTTCCTCGTTAAAATCCGATATCAAAGCCGTGGCAGCTGCAAGATGCCCCCCGGCCGAACCACCGGCAGCAATAATTTTGGTAGGGTCTATATGAAGGTCTTTTGCATTTTTTCGAACATACCGCATGGCCGATTTCGCATCCTTTAACGCCTCAAAAGGTGTGGTGCCATGGGTTACTTTTGTCCGATAATCGGCCAAAAAACAAACGAGTCCCCTTTTGGAGAAATACCTTGCTTGTTGCAAAAAGTGCGAACGGTTCCCTCCGATCCATCCTCCTCCGAAAAAGAAAATCATTGCCGGATAGTCTTTGGAACTATCGAAATTCTCGGGTTTATGGACTTCCAAAAACAATTGGGTAGTATCTATTTTTTTAAAGGGGAGCAGTTCTTGTCCTTGCGCCGGGGCACACCAAAGGAGTACCAAAAGGAACGAAAAAAAATACTTCATGGTCGGTCGTATTTGAATATGGGCGAAAGTTACGGGAATAAAATAATAGTGCAAGACACTACTGACCGATAGGTGGCATTCTAAAAACCGTATAGGGCAATATTGATTTTCTGACCTCCTTTAGTGGTCAAAATACCGTTTTGCTGCAGTAACGTTCAGCTCAATTGATGCCGATAGAGACCACGTAGCCTTCGGATCCCCGGACATTGAAGACGGTGTCGTCCTCAAAAATCAAATACTGTCCTTTTATTCCTTTTAATACGCCGTTAAATGAAGGTGTCTTGTTCAAGTTAAGACTTTTGACCTTCTCCGGATAGCGCAATACGGGAAACGCTATTTCGGTTTCCTGATTGTTTTCGATAAAATAGGGTAATGCTTCCTCGGGGATATAGGGTTTCAGTTTCGAACGCCAGTCCACCAAATTTTCATCGGTAACCTGATTGGTCAGCATTTTTCGCCAATTGGTCTTATCGCCAATATGGTCCTTTAGGGCCACTTCGGTAATGCCCGCAAGATAGCGGTTGGGCACTTCAACAATTTCAATGGCTTCATGGGCGCCCTGATCGATCCATCGGGTAGGCACCTGTGTTTTACGGGTTACCCCCACTTTAACATTGCTCGAGTTGGCCAAGTACACGATATGCGGTTGCAATTGTACCCTTTTTTCATATTCCAGATCTCGGTCTTCCTTGTCCAAATGCGCAGTGCTCAGTTCCGGCCTCATGATCCAGTCTCCGGCATTCGGGGTTTCAAAAAAACAACTTTTACAAAATCCCTGTCGGTAAATGGGTTTTTCCAAACCGCAATTGAGACATTGGTACGTTACAAAAGTGATCTGAAGCTCCTTGTCCAGTACTTGGTTGAGGTTTAAAAAATCGGTATCAAAAAGCAAATAATATTGAACGGGCTTCCCGACCTCCGTTTGCATTTTTCGTAATACGCCTTGGTACTGCATTAATAATGAGTGGGTTTAAATGTTCTATTTGAATGTAAGCGTTATATGACCTATTTTAGTACATCAAAGATACCCAAAATGCCCATACCTTTATTCAATTCCATTGCGTCTTGGTTGCTAAAAAAGCGCTATCATCAGATAGAACTTTTTATAAAGTACCCGGCCGAAGTACAGGAAGAGGTATTGCAACAGCTGTTGGAAATTGCCCAGAATACCGAAATTGGGAAGAAGTACGACTTTGAATCCATTCAAGGATATGCAACCTTTCGGGAACGTGTTCCGATCGTGTCCTACGAAGAAATAGAACCCTTGATCGAAAGAACACGTAAGGGGGTTCAAAACCTGTTTTGGCCCACCGCGATCAAATGGTTTGCTAAGAGCAGCGGTACCACCAATGCAAAAAGTAAGTTTATTCCCGTTAGTTCGGAAGCGCTGGAGGACTGCCATTATAAATCCGGTAAGGACTTGCTTTGTTTGTATTTGAACAACAACGAAAATTCGCAACTGTTTACGGGAAAAAGCCTGCGATTGGGCGGCAGTAAGGAACTCTATGAGGATAATGGGTCTTTTTTCGGTGACCTGTCGGCGATCTTGATCGATAATATGCCATTGTGGGCCGAATTTAGCAGTACCCCTAGCAGCAGGGTATCCTTAATGAGTGAATGGGAGCGCAAGCTTTCGGCGATCATAAAGGAAAGCACGAACGAGAATGTAACCAGTTTGGCCGGTGTGCCGTCGTGGATGTTGGTGCTTTTGAATCAGGTACTCCAAGAAACCGGAAAGAGCCATCTTTTTGATGTTTGGGAAAATTTGGAGGTGTACTTTCATGGCGGGGTCAATTTTAGTCCCTATAAGGAGCAGTATCAAAAGATACTCCCAAGAGAGCGTTTTAAGTATTATGAGATCTATAATGCGTCGGAAGGTTTTTTTGCCATTCAAGACCGTAACAATTCCGATGAGTTGCTCTTGATGCTCGACTACGGCATTTTTTACGAATTCATTCCCATGGAAGCGTATAAAAACGAACAACCACGGGCCATACCGCTTTGGGAAGTTGAAAAAGATAAAAATTACGCGATAATCATTACCACAAACTCCGGATTGTGGCGCTACAAAATAGGGGATACGGTACGTTTTACCTCCCTGGCCCCCTATCGGGTAAAGGTAACCGGGCGTACTAAACACCATATAAACGTTTTTGGGGAAGAACTGATTATTGAAAACGCGGAAGAAGCCCTCAAGCAAATTTGTATAAAAACGGGGGCAGAGATCATGGACTATACAGCAGGGCCCATTTTTATGGAGGGAAAGGAAAAAGGCGGGCATGAATGGATCATAGAGTTTAGAAAAAAACCCGAAGACCTGGATTACTTTACCGAGTTTTTGGATAACGCTTTAAAGTCTTTAAATTCCGACTATGAGGCCAAACGCTATAATAATACGACCCTGAGGATGCCAAAGGTGCATATGGCCAGGGAAAACCTTTTTTACGACTGGCTGAAATCAAAAGATAAATTGGGAGGGCAACATAAAATTCCCCGCCTATCGAACAAACGTAACTATGTTGAGGAACTCCTTGATCTGAACAAAATGTAAACTTCCGAAACCCCCGAACATTAATGGAACTCCACACCTTTATGAATTTTTTGCTGATTGCGGGCGCTACGCACGGGTTCATATTTAATGTGGCGACTTTCCTGTACCGCAGAAGGATAGAAATGCCAGTGGTTTTCCTCAATTTATTCGTTTTCTTTTTATCGCTTAACAACTTACAGTCCTGGTTATTGGCCAAAGGTTACGGCACCACCTTATTTTTTGCACAGCATTTTATATTCCCTTGGTACGTAATGATCGTACCGATGTTCTATGCCTTTTTGATCTATTATTTTGGATTGGAAAAAAGGTGTGCAACTTTTTTGGGGTTATCAAAAGGAGTTTTCATAGGAGAGTTTTTAGTACAGCTTGTCATTAGTTACGGAGTGGATGTCGGTGTTTTTAACGCAAGAATACTGACTACCTATGTAGCCTTTGAAGATGCCATTACCTTGGGATATTCTATTTTCATATTTACCAAAGTGGTAGTTTTGGCCTTTCGGTACCCCAAACGGAATCCGGCTATTTTAAAGATCGATAATTTAAAATGGATCAAGCGGACCGTTGTTTGGGGAGGACTGATATTCGCACTTTGGACAGTCGCCGTACTTCTCAATATTTTTTCGGACGTCATGAAGGCTCCTTATAGTTATTACCCTTTGCGCATCGCATCTTCAATTTTAATTTATTGGACCGGATACCAGGCATTCTTCCGATATATGGTTTACAAGGACCAGGTGATTTTAAGAAGGGAGCAGGAAAAAAAAACAGCTGGGTATTAATTTGTAGGGATAAATTTACGGTAAGTAAAACGATACATCTTACATTTGTTTTTCTTTTCATGTGGGCTTTCGCTGAATGCGTTTATGCTTTTAGAAAATGGGAGAATATTTTTTTAAGAAAACCAATAAAAGCGATTTTTACCCGTTCTAGCAATGAAGCGGTTTACACTTTCTGATTGGAAACGAAAAGGAAGGCTTTTGTGACCTGATAAAGTCATTTTTTGGTAGCATAGTATTAACTACGGTATGCAAAAAATGGTAAGGTAAGGGTACAAAATGCGCTCCCGATGTTTCGGGGATAGATAAAAAAGTTTAAAGCACATAAAGACATTAATAACCCCCAAAAAATAAAAACGATCATCCAAGAAATTATAATATGACAGAAAGGCTAGTGGTTTTATCCGACATATGGGGCGTAAAAAAGGGGTTATGGATTACCTCTTATCTCGGTTACCTTCAGCAGTATTATAATATCGTATTTTATGATATTCAACAACTGGCGAACATCGACCTTGCCATAAAGAGTGAGGAAAACTTGCACCAGGCCTTTGTAGAAGAGGGTATCGATACCGCTGTCGCCCATCTTCTGAAAAAGGAAAAAGAGCCAAGTCATTATCTGGCCTTCAGTACCGGTGGTACGATTGCTTGGAAGGCTGCCTTAAAGGGAGTGCCCATGAAATCCCTTTACGCTGTTTCGGCGACAAGGGTCCGTTTGGAAGATGTAAAGCCTTCTTGTCCCACTAGTTTGGTATTCGGTGGTGAAGATGCGTATCGACCCGATGCGGATTGGGCCGAGAAGATAGGTCTGGATTTGGAAATACTATCCCACTTCGGCCATGAGTGCTATGCCGATGAAAAAATAATCGGTAAGGTCTGCAGGGACCTGTTGGCAGCGATTACGACAAAAGAAACCATTGCAAAAAAAGCGGTGTAAAAGTGCTGCGGTAATAGTGTATTCTAAGCGCTTGGTACCCCAACGATGCCGATATTTCGTAACATAATCTCCCGCCTACCTAACTAGCTGAAAGTTTTTTTATTCTTATCATCGCGAGACATCGCGACATCGCGTGATACTACACCAATAAAAAAGCCCTTAAAGTTTTGTTGAACATTAGGGGCCTTCTATTATTTTCAACCCCTGATCCAATTTCTATCGGGCTAAGGGCGTATTGCCATAATTTTATATGGTGGTGGAAGCGCTTTTACGGGAGTTACCGTTAAGATACCGCCTTTAGTTTTTTCACCGTTTCATACGACAGCTTTTCTTCCGCATAAGGTTTAGTTACTTTAAATTCGGTCTGTTCGGAACTTGGCATCTCGAACATGGCATCGGTGAAAATAGCTTCGCATAAAGAGCGCAATCCACGCGCCCCGAGCTTGTACTCTATAGCTTTCTCCACAATATAGTCCAAGGCATGGTCGGTAATCTTAAAGGTGATACCATCCATTTCGAACAACTTTTCGTATTGTTTTATGATTGCGTTTTTAGGCTCCGTTAGAATCGCTCTCAACGTTTTCGCATCCAAGGGATTCATATAGGTCAAAACCGGCAAACGACCGATAATTTCGGGAATCAGCCCAAATTCCTTTAAATCTTTGGGTATAATGTACTGGAGCATATTGGTCTCGTCCAAACTTTCATCCGCCTTTGAAGCGCTATACCCTACGGCCTGCATGTTCAAACGTTTGGTAATGGCCCGTTCGATACCGTCAAAGGCACCGCCTGCGATAAACAGGATGTTTTCGGTATTGACCTCGATAAACTTTTGGTCGGGGTGTTTTCTGCCCCCTTTCGGCGGTACGTTGACCACCGTACCTTCAAGAAGTTTTAACAAGCCTTGCTGTACGCCTTCACCCGATACGTCCCGGGTAATGGAAGGGTTGTCCCCCTTACGCGCAATTTTATCGATTTCATCGATAAACACGATACCCCGTTCCGCTTTTTCCAAATTGTAGTCCGCGGCCTGTAACAGCCTTGTTAAAATGCTCTCCACGTCCTCGCCCACATAGCCGGCTTCGGTTAAAACGGTAGCGTCTACTATGGCCAACGGAACATTTAACATGCGGGCTATGGTTTTTGCCATTAAGGTTTTTCCCGTACCGGTTTGCCCGACCATTACGATATTACTTTTCTGTATTTCAATATCGTTCTCTTTGGAGGAAGGTTGTAAAAGGCGTTTATAGTGGTTGTACACCGCTACCGACATCACCTTTTTTGTACGCTCCTGTCCAATGATAAATGTATCGAGGAAGTCCTTGATCTCCAATGGTTTTTTGAGTACCAACTCGGCCGAAAGGTCGTTGGTCTTGGTCTGTTTTGATTCCTCTGCGACGATGCCGTGTGCCTGTTCGATACAACGGTCACATATATGCGCATCCAATCCCGCGATCAATAGATTGGTCTCGGGTTTTTTGCGCCCGCAAAAAGAGCATTCTAAATTTTCTTTTGCCATAATAATCTGGTCCTAACTATAAAACTAACGAAAGAATCCGGTTTTTATTCGGTGCTTTGTAGTAAGCTCCCGATGAAACTGTGTAGTTTGTCGAAATTATGACCGTTCTCTTACCAAAATTTCATCGATCATTCCGTACTCCTTTGCGGCATCGGCCTTCATCCAGTAATCGCGATCACTGTCCTCATGCACTTTTTCAACAGTTTGCCCGGAATGTTGTGCGATAATGGCATACAGTTCGTCTTTTAATTTCAAAATTTCGCGAGCGGTTATTTCAATATCACTGGCCTGCCCTTGGGCGCCTCCCATAGGCTGGTGGATCATTACCCGTGAATGGGTGAGCCCGCTGCGTTTGCCTTTTTCCCCTGCGCAGAGCAGTACCGCTCCCATGGAAGCGGCCATTCCCGTACAAATGGTAGCGACATCGGGCTTTATAAATTGCATGGTGTCGTAGATGCCCAAGCCGGCATACACGCTCCCACCGGGCGAGTTGATGTAGATTTGAATGTCCTTGGAGGCATCGGTGCTTTCCAAAAACAACAACTGGGCCTGAACGATATTAGCGACCTGATCGTTTATGCCCGTACCCAAAAATATAATACGATCCATCATCAATCGAGAAAATACATCAAAAACGGCAATGTTCATTTGGCGTTCTTCAATGATGTTGGGCGTCATGCTCGTAGGGTACATGCTGCTTATGATCTTGTCGTAATAGGCGCTATTGATACCTTGGTCCTTTATGGCGTAGTTTTTGAATTCTTTTCCGTAATCCATAGTGTTCAGTTCAATGTTTTAGACTTGTTTCAAACATTTATGTAAAGAAGAAAGTTCTTATAAATATTTGGATAAAAAAAGGTGCCGAAAACAGGTTTTTCGGCACCGTAAAGATACTTATTATTTTTATGAAACTATCCGTATACTTCCTTGACGAAATTTTCGTAGGTTACCTCTTTTACTTTTAGGTTTGCTTTTTCTTTGTAAAGGGCAATCAATTTTTGGCTCATCAACTGTTCGGACAAGCGTTTTACTTCATCCTGATTGCTCAGTACACGGGTGGCAATATTGTCAAGTTCTTCCTCCTGTGGGTTTAACTGGCCAAATTGCGCCATTTGCGATTTGATAAAGCCTTTGGCGAACTCTTTCAATTCATCAAAGTTGATCTGTACATCGTTTTGCTTGATGATTTTGCCTTCTATGAGTTGGTAGCGAAGCCCTTTTTCCGATTTCTGATATTCTTCGGTGGCTTGTTCTGATGTTAACGGCTCTTCACCCGTCATTTGGATCCAGCGGGTCAGAAAATCGGCAGGGAGATCGAATTTTGTGTTTTCGATAAAATGTTCCGTAACGTCGTTCAATAATTTTTGTTCCGATTGCTGCTCAAACTGTTTTTCGGAATCCGTTTTGATCCGTTCCCGTAACTCTTTCTCCGAGGCAATACTTTCGGCACCGTACAGTTTGTCGAACAATTCCTGGTTCAATGCTGCCGGTTGGCGTTCATTGATTTCCGAAATGGTAAAATCAACGTCTATTTTAAGGTCTTTCGCTTTTTCAGCGGCAATGCCCAAAGCACCGGAAAGCAAATAGTCTTCTTTAAAAAGTCCTTTGGTATTTATGGTTACGGTGTCGCCCACCTTTTTTCCGGTAAGTTGGCCAAGTGCCTTTTTACCGGCTACCTTGTCCAGTTCCAAGGTCGTTTTGTTATCTATCCCTTCCTCCTCGTTTTTAAACGTTCCGGTAAGTTCGTCGGTTTTGTCCGAAGTCTCCTTTTGGATGAGTTTTCCGTATTGTTTTTGTATACGCTCCACTTGCTCATCGACCATTTTTTTGTCGGCAACGATCTTATAATGGGTAATCGGCTTTTTTGATTTTAAGGAGACATCAAAAGCGGGGGCAAGGCCCAATTCAAATTCAAAATCAAATTCCTCTTGGTCCCAATCGAAGTTGTCCTGCTGCTTTGGTAATGGATTTCCCAGAACATCCAGTTTTTCCTCGGTCAAATAGGTATTTAAGTTATCTTGAATGAGCTTGTTCACCTCGTCTACCAACACTGCTTTGCCATATTGTTTTTTGATCAGTCCGATGGGTACCTGGCCTTTTCTAAAACCGGGTATGTTGGCTTGTTTTCGGTAGTCCTTTAAAATGGCATCTACCTTATCCTGATAGTCGTCCTTGGTAATGGCCACTTTTACCACTGCGTTCAGTTCGTCGATCTGCTCTTTGGTAATATTCATACGGTTCTATATCTTAAAATTGGTTCTAGGATAATACGAAAAGCACTAAAGGCCCGTCACGGGGAACTGGGCATTGGTATTGTCGGTGCAGGATCCGTAATCCTAAATGTATCCGTTATTCCCTTGTTTTTAATGGAGCGCAAAAATACTACATTTTCTATCCCTTACCAAGTTTTATCGTTTGATGCTCCAAATGGACCGTTTTATACCATTTCAAGGTCAAAATGGTATTAGCTTGGTTGACTTTAAAAGTGAATTGGTATTATTTGGTATCCTCCTTTAGTAGTGAAAACAGCACGGACTGAAGAAATGACAACAAAAGGCTGAACAACAGTGCCCATAACAGCCCGTCAACCGCGAAGCCGTCGATGAAATAATCCGCAATAAGGATAATGACGGCATTGATCACCAACAAAAAAAGTCCGAAGGTAATCAAGGTTATCGGTAGGGTAAGCACCGTTAAAATGGGTTTCACTAAAAAATTAAGGATACTTAATGCCACGGCAACGATAAGGGCGGTGGCATAGGTGTCAACGCTGACATTGGGCAACACTTTGGAAAGGACCACCACCGCAACGGCACTCAGGAGCAATCGTAATACCATTTTCATTTTTCGCTATTTATGGGATGCAAAAAGGCACCGATGTTTCGGTGCCCTAAATGTATGCATTTATTTTTTTCTGACTACTTTATGTAAAGTCCCGTAAAATCCAGGGGCTCCACATCGGGTAGGGTAGCGTCATAGGTCGTTTCTATGGCTTTTAGAAACTCGCCGGCCAAAAGCCCATATCCTCTAGGGGACGGATGTATTCCATCTAGCGAAAAGCTTCCTCCAGTGGCATAAACACCGGTGAGCGAACTTCCATCGCTTAGGGTGATACCGGTACTGGCAACAGTATTTAAAATGGCATTGACATCTACAAATGCCAAACCGAATTGATTGGCCAAGTTCTCTATGGTCGTGTTATAACTCGCAAGGGCCGTGGCCACCGCTGTCTGTTCTTCCGGGGTCAGTACCCAGTTGTCGGCCAAGGGAACGGAAACACCGTTAATGGAGGTCGGGTCGTTCGGGTCGGCCAATTCTCCTATGATTGTCTGGGATGTAAACACCAATAGGTCTTCTGCCGTCGCCTGTCGTATATTGATCAAAGCGGGATTAAAACTGGTCAAATCGGTAAGGTCTTCATCGATAATGACCACTGCATTTCCTTCTCCCGGGGCAAAACTAATGGTGCGACGCGCAAGTTCTTCGGCGGAAATTGCACCACCCTGTTGCAATGCTGTCAACCCTGCATTATAGGCACCATAACCACTAGCACTATTTAGAAAGCCCGCTGTGGCCTCATCCAAAGGTATTGGATTGTGCGGTACGGTGGTAAAAAACGGAATGGAGGTTACATCCGGTAAGTTGGACACTACGCCTTTGGCGCCATTCGCCGTTAAGGCTCCCAAAAGATTGGTATAAATCATTTCGAACAATCCGGGATCGGTAATGTCGTTACTTCCATAGGTCGTCGCATCCGGATTTCCGGTTTGATCGACCCCTAAACCACCGCTGGTGGCATAACCTAGAATATCGTTGTTTCCGATCCATAAACTAAAAAAGGTAGGTTCCTGTGCTACGGCATCTCCTAATATGGTAGCGTTGGGTTCCGAGGCGAACCGTGCAAAATAAGGATTGGCGGCTCCTACAGGAACGCCCTGAACGTTTCCATATCCCGGGGCTACAAGGTGAAAGCTTTTGGCACCCGGTACACCCATATTATTGAAAGGCCCGCTTAAAACGTTTGAAATTTCGGTAGTGCCCGTTCCTTCGACCTGAACCGGTGCAGGGGAACCGGAGGCAAAAGATAGTATCAATCTGTTTCCGAGTATTTGGTTGCCGCCCAATGTAGCCCCTCCCAAATTATCGGCCATAAAAGGAATTTCAAAGGAACCGCCACCAACTTCGGCAAAGGCGGTCGCCAGCATGTTGGGATAAGAGGCCGTTTGGCCGTCTACAAAAAGCGCATTGTCCGAAAAACCTGCGGTGAGGGAGTTGCCCAAAGCTACATAGTTGGAAAAATCTGCGGAACCTGCAGAAAAATTTTCCGGTACGGGTTCCGGTGGTGTAGTGGTTGCAGGGGGAGTGTCGTCATCGCTACAGGATGTCAAAAGAAATCCAAAAAATGCGAACAACAAGAAGAGTTTTTTCATCTTTTAAATATTGATTAAACGAGTTAGTTTATGGTATTGTCAAATTTAGGTAAAATTATCATACGCTCAAGGATATGCCGTAAAAATTATGCATGCATAATAAATACCCCTTTTAAATTTAGGATTCTATAAAATGTTTGGTAATGGTAAAATACGCGTCAGGGTTTTCGGCATGCAGCCAGTGGCCCGTTTCGGGAATTGTTTTTACCGTGGCCAACGGAAAATGGCGGACGATTTGGGGAGTATCCTTCGTATCGATATATTCACTATTGCCACCCCTTATAAACAAGGTCGGACCTTCAAAAATATCGGTGTTTCCTATGTTTTCCCCAACTTCGTTCATTCGCTCGCCAAGTACGTCCAAATTGATGCGTAGGGCAAAGCGATCTTTTTCGGCCCGGTACAGGTTTTTCAATAGAAACAACCGGATTCCCGGCTCCTTTATCTGTTCGGCCAATGCCGTTTCCGCTTCTTTTCGGGAACCTATCGCAGCCAAATCCAATGCTTTTAAAGCCGAAAGGATGCTGTTGTGGTGTGGCGGGTAAAACTTTGGCGCGATGTCGGCCACAATAAGTTTTTTGGTCATTTCAGGATGGTCGCAAGCGAACTGCATGGCCGTTTTACCCCCCATGGAGTGGCCCATAATAATGGCTTTGGAAAGTCCTTTTTCCCTCATGTATCGGTAAAGGTCATCGGACAGAACGTCGTAATTAAAGGTATCGGAGTGAAAACTTCTTCCGTGGTTGCGTTGGTCCACCAAATGTACTTGTAGCCCATTTTCGGCATAGTGTCGGCCCAAGGTTTTCCAGTTGTCCGACATTCCTAAAAAACCATGCAAAATGATCATCGGTTCTCCTTCTCCCAAAACAAGGGAATGTAACTGTTCCATTAGCCTAATTTGTTTAGATACATGTTAACGACATTTTCAAGCCCCACATATAATGCTTCGCATACAAGTGCGTGCCCAATGGATACCTCCAACAAATGGGGTACACTGGTCTTAAAGTTTTTGATGTTTGCCAGGCTCAGATCGTGCCCTGCATTTATGCCCAGTCCGTTCGCGTGGGCAATTTTCGCAGCTTCGGCGAAAGGATCGGCCGCATTTTTGTTTCCAGCTTCGTAAGCTTTGGCGTAACTTTCGGTATAGAGTTCTATCCTGTCCGTACCGACTTTTGCAGCACCCTCGATCATGGTCCGGTCGGGATCTACAAAAATGGAGGTGCGTATTCCGGCATTTTTAAAAGTGCCTATCACATCGTTAAGAAAATCGGCGTGGACCACCGTGTCCCATCCTGCATTAGAGGTAATGGCGTCTACCGCATCGGGGACCAGGGTCACCTGTTCGGGACGTACTTCCAGTACCAGATCGATAAATTTTTTGATCGGATTTCCTTCAATATTAAACTCGGTAGTCACCACTTTTTTTAGGTCCCTTGCATCTTGGTAGCGGATATGGCGTTCATCGGGTCTTGGATGGATGGTGATGCCCTGGGCCCCAAAATCCTCGATGTCCTGGGCTACTTTCACCACATTGGGTACGTTCCCCCCGCGTGCATTTCGTAACGTGGCAATTTTGTTGATGTTAACACTCAATTTCGTCATAGGATGCGCCGATAAAAGATTAGAAATGCAAAAATACGAATTAGGGGCAAGCCTACCTTGGTCAAGGGCGTCCAAATAAGGTCGCCCTTTTGGTTGTACATTTTCAGTATAGGAAAATGGAAAACATTCCAAACTACCCACATTTACGGAAGCTTTCTAGTGATAACTGTAAAAGTACGAGGTATCAATGCTCGATTTTTTAGCTTTTCCTTGATCTGGCCATACCGAAGTGGTCCGGGCCTTCCCCAAAAGTGGATTCATGGAGCTTTTCGGGAAGTACACATAATGCACGGTAGAATTTTTATTAGTATTTTGCGTTCTTATAAACGTTATGCAGATCCAATCCCATATCATATCCAACATTCCCGTTTTTCAAATTGACGACCCGTTGAAGGAGGTTATCGCGTTTTTTGGCGATAGTACCTATTCCCATGTATCGGTAGTAGAGAACGGGCAGTTTTTGGGTGTGCTCAACGAAAGTGACCTGGAGAATTTTGAAGCGGATAAAAGCATCGAGGATTTCCGATACATTTTGGAAGGTTTTTTTGTAAGCAAGACTACTTCGTGGTTGGATGTGTTGGAGGCCTTTGCAAGAAACGAGGCCAATTTATTACCGGTAGTTTCCGAAAAGGGTACCGTGTTGGGGTATTATGATCTTACTGACGTCATCGGGGTGTTTATCGACACGCCTTTTTTTACCGAGCCGGGCGGTATTATTGTGGTCGCCACGGGAATAAAGGACTATTCGTTCAGTGAGCTCGCCCAGATTGTGGAAAGCAACAACACCCGTTTGATCGGCGGTTTCATTACCGATCTCAGAAACGATGTGGTACAGGTAACGTTAAAGGTAGGGACTTCCAATTTGAACGAGATTATACAGACTTTACGTCGGTACAATTACAATATTCTTTTTGGTAATGATGACGACCAATTCCTTGAAGATTTGAAGCAGCGTTCCGATTATTTGGACAAATACCTAAATGTATAGCAATGAAGGTCGCCATATTCGGTCAAACCTATCAAGAAAGTATCATTGATTATGTTGCGGAACTGCTGGAAGAAATCAAGAAAATTTCGGGGCAGATCCGTATCGAGACCGCCTTTGCAGAATTTTTGAGCACCGCTATACCTACAGCGGACTATGGCCGATTTTCCTTAAAAAGTGGATTGGATTCCAGCGTTGATCTTTTTGTAAGTTTTGGTGGCGATGGAACCATGCTGCGGGCAGCGACCTATGTTCGTAATCTGGGCATACCTTTGGTGGGGGTGAATACGGGACGCCTTGGATTTCTTTCCACCTTCCAAAAAGAGGATGTGCGTAAAGTGATCCAAGAATTTAAGGCGGGCGCGTATCGTGAAGAGGAACGCAGTTTGGTGGAGGTGGTATCCGACACTCCGATACCGGAATTCGAATCCATGCACTTTGCCCTAAATGAAATAACGGTGAGCCGTAAGGACACCACCTCTATGATCAGCGTAGAGACCTATTTGAACGATGAGTACCTCACCTCGTATTGGGCAGATGGCCTTATCATTGCCACCCCTACGGGGTCTACGGGCTATTCCTTAAGTTGTGGCGGGCCGGTGATCGTTCCCTCTGCAAAGTCGTTGGTGCTTACGCCTATAGCGCCCCATAATCTCAATGCCAGGCCCTTGGTCGTTTCCGACGATACCGTGATCCGTTTAAAAGTTTCCGGAAGGGAAGAAAATCATCTGGTCTCCTTAGATTCCCGTATCGCTTCTTTGGAAAATGGCAGGGAAATTATCGTACGAAAAGCCCCGTTTTCCGTAATTATGATCGAATATACCTCTGAGAGCTTTCTCAAAACACTTCGCAATAAACTGTTATGGGGCGAAGACCGTCGGAATTGACCCCATTAAAAACAATAAATAGAGGTAATCACTGTTTATCAAGATAGAATAGTATCGATTGTCGCTTTTATGATACCCTTACGGACAATCCTTTTATTTGAAAACGTATTAACGCAATGAAAAGATTCTTATACTGCATCATCGCTTTTATGACCGTTCAGGCCAGTGCTCAAACGTACGAGATAGGGCTATTTGCGGGAGGGGCAAATAACATAGGGGATGTCGGGCGTACCAACTATATATTGCCTTCCGATATTGCGTTGGGCGGTGTTTTTAAGTGGAACAAGAGCAAACGCTATGCATGGCGGGCCAGTATGCTATATGGGAAATTTACGGCGGACGATACCAAATCGGATATTCCCGCACGGCAGCAGCGCGGTTTCGTGGCCGATAATTCCATTTTAGAGGCTTCGGTCGGACTGGAGTTTAATTTTGTGGACTACAACTTACATAAGTTGGGACCGGCTTTCACGCCATACCTATATACAGGGCTAACCTATTTTAGGTATGACTATAATTATTTTGATCTGGGCCAGTTCCAAAACGCGAACCAAAAAGACGGTTCCTTTGCCATTCCAATGACCGTTGGTGCAAAAATGCGGATCAACCAATTTCTTATCTTAGGCGCCGAAATCGGTGCAAGATATACCTTCACCGATAACTTGGATGGTAGCAATCCCGAGAAATTGACCGTAGCACAACAGTTCGACACCGTAATATTCGGTAACATTAATAGCGATGATTGGTACGTATTTTCAGGATTTACCTTAACTTACACCTTCGGTAGAAAGCCGTGTATGGATTGTTTCGAGTAATTGCCCTATGAATACCATTGAAGATATTTCATCCCACAATTTACCGCAGCACATCGCAATTATAATGGATGGTAATGGCCGGTGGGCCAAACAGAAGGGAAGGCTTCGCGTATTTGGTCATGAAAACGGGGTTGCCACCGTACGTAGGACCGTAGAGGACTGTGTCAAGATAGGCATATCCTATCTTACCTTATATACTTTTTCAACAGAAAATTGGAAACGTCCCAAGCTGGAGGTCGACACGCTAATGCGACTGCTCGTTTCATCCTTAAAAAAGGAATTGGCAACGTTTCAGGAAAACAATGTAAAACTTAATACTATTGGCGACATTTCCTCTTTGCCAAAAAGGGCCAACAAAGAACTTTTGGAGGTCATGGAAAAAACAAAGGACAACGACGGGATGACCCTAACTTTGGCCCTTAGCTACGGCGCTAGGGAAGAGCTTAAAAACGCCGTTAAAACCATCGCTTCCAAAGTTAAAAATAATATAATTTCTCCCGAAAATATTGATGAAACCATTATTAATACTCATCTTTACACGCATGATTTGCCAGATGTAGACCTGCTGATACGAACCAGCGGGGAACATCGGATCAGTAATTTTTTACTTTGGCAGATAGCATACGCGGAATTATATTTTATTGACGTATTTTGGCCCGATTTTAGTGAGCATCATTTGGTAGGTGCAATAAAAAATTACCAAAATAGAGAACGAAGATTTGGAAAAACTAGCGAACAACTCATCTAACGGTGCGAAAAGATTCTCGCCGCTACAACTCACATTAACCTTTCTACTCCTCTTTAACTCCCTTCTTATCCTTGCACAGGATGGCTATCAAGACGGGAAAAAATACATTCTTGGTGGTTTGGAGGTCACAGGGCTCCAAAGCTATAACGAACAAACCGTAAAAACGTATACCGGCCTTCGCGTGGGCCAACCAATAACCATACCCGGGGAAAAGATCAGTGAGGTGATCAACAAACTTTGGGGGCTCGAACTGTTTACCGATATCAGTTTCTACATCAATAACATTGAAGGTGAAAAGGTGTTTCTTGAACTTAATATTAAGGAAAGACCAACGCTGACCGATGTTACGGTTTATGGGGTCAAGAAAAGGAAGATTCAGGATATTTTAGACGATACCGATTTAAAAAAGGGAAAGAAAATTACCGAAAGCCTTATCTCCAACACCAAAAATTTCCTAGAGAACAAATATAAAAAGCAAGGATACCTAAATGCAAAAGCTACCATTGCTACGGCAAAGGATACCTCGGAGACCAATGCCGAAACCATGGTCATCAATATCAAAAAAGGGGATAAGGTAAAGATCAGGAACTTTATTTTGGACGGGAACAAGCAGCTCAAAAAGAGAAAGCTGCTTTCCGCCATGAAAAAAACCAAGGAAAAACGCTTTGGTCGTTTTTGGAAGAAGTCCAAATATATCGAGGACGAATATGAAAACGATTTGGATCTTTTTATAGACAAGTATGCCGAGAACGGTTTTCGCGACGCGCGGATCATTTCCGATTCCATTATAAAGGTCAACGAGAATAATATCGATATTTTACTCAAGCTCGAAGAGGGGAACAAATATTATTTCGGGGACATCGATTTTGTCGGTAATACCGTTTACGGGGACCGACAGCTACAACGTGTCCTAGGCATCAAAAAGGGCGATGTGTACAATGGGGTCGCCCTGAGGGAACGCATACAGGACGACAGTAAGCCGGATGCCCAAGATATTATTAGCCTATACCAGAACTATGGCTATCTTTTTTCCAGTATCAATCCGGTAGAAATTTCGGCCCAAAACGATACCATCAATTTTGAAATACGGATCATCGAGGGGAAAGAGACCTTTCTGGACCATGTTACCGTAAACGGAAACGACCGTACCAATGATCATGTCATCTTTCGCGAACTGCGCACCCGACCAGGACAAAAATATAGCAAGGCCGATATCATCCGTACCATACGCGAGCTACAACAACTCGGCTTTTTTGATGCGGAACAGATTCAGCCCGATATCGAAAATCCCGATCCCAACGCCGGTACGGTAGACGTAAACTATAATCTAGTGGAGTCGGGTTCCAGCCAGATCGAACTCCAAGGTGGTTACGGTGGCGGTGGTTTTATCGGTACGCTCGGACTATCGTTCAACAACTTTTCCATTGGTAATATTTTCAATAAGGAAGAATACAAGCCGGTTCCCATGGGAGACGGGCAAACCTTTGCTTTGCGTTTGCAGGCCAGTAGGACCTTTAGGGTATACAGTCTTAATTTTGCGGAACCCTGGTTGGGGGGAAGAAAACCGGTTCGGTTCAACCTTAGTTTTTCAAGAACGCAACAGTTTGGCGTAACCCGCGACAGTAGGGGGCGTTTCCAACCTAATAAGGACCAACAGTTCTCCATTACGGGGGTGTCTGCCGGTTTGGCAAAAAGGGTACAATGGCCGGACGACTTTTTTACGGTCTCCCACTCGCTAGGATATCAGTTGTACAATTTTAAGGACTACGATCTTGGGTTGTTCAATTTCGGCGACGGTTCGGTGAACTCCTTTACCTATACCTTGGGTATTTCCAGAAATGCCATTGCAGGTGGACGTATTTATCCTAGGGGAGGTTCAAACTTTGAAATTACCGCTAAGCTCACCCCGCCCTATTCGCTTTTTAGCAACAAGGATTTTAAGGAGATACGGGAGCAGAGCGACGACTTGCTCGAACAACTTAGTCCTTTGGACTTGAACGACCCTTTGCGTGCAGAACTCGGTGATCAGCGCGAAGTGCTGGAAGAGCAACGTTTCAAATGGTTGGAGTACTATAAAATAAAGTTTAAGGGCGACTGGTTTACCACCCTGGCCGGTAGCGCAGATCATTCCCTAGTGCTTCGCGCCAATGCGGAACTCGGTTTTCTGGGGAGTTACAATACCAATATCGGTAATGTTCCCTTTGAGCGTTTCTTTGTAGGAGGTACGGGGCTTGGTAACTTTACACTAGATGGTAGGGATATCGTACAGCTTCGGGGCTATGACGAGCAGACGCTCACTCCGCTGAACCCTTTGACGGGAAGGTCCGAAGGGGGCGTAGTCTTCAATAAATATTCCCTGGAATTACGGTACCCACTTACTTTAAAGCCGTCTGCTTCTATTTACGGACTTACTTTTTTAGAAGGAGGAAACGCCTTCAACAATTTTCAGGACTTTAATCCGTTTGAAATACGACGATCGGCCGGAGTGGGGCTGCGCATATTTATGCCGGCGTTTGGACTTTTGGGAATTGATTTTGGATACGGATTTGATTCCGATTATGTTAATCCCAATGGAGGACCGAGCGGTTGGCAAACACACTTCATTATTGGCCAACAATTTTAAAAACAAAAAATTGGATCGCTTTATCAAGTGCTAACTGTTTCATTTTAAAATATTTGGTATTTTTGGCACGATATTTTCTATGGTATTAAATGAAATTCAAATGAAGAAAAAAACAAACGTTCTTTTAGTAGTGTCCTGCTTGTTGTTCGTTGCTTACAGTTTTGCACAGCGCGGCGTTCGTATCGGATACGTGGATATGGAGTATATTCTTGAAAATGTGGAGGAATATCGCGATGCCACGGCACAGTTGGAGACCAAAGTCCAGAAATGGAAGGTAGAGATCGAACAAAAGCAAAGCGCGGTCGAGCAAATGAAAAAGGATTTGATGGCCGAAAAGGTATTGCTTACCGATGAGCTGATTACCGAACGCGAAGAAGAGATCTTGATTTTGGAAAAGGAAATGTTGGAATACCAACAAAACCGGTTCGGACCACAGGGCGATCTGGTATTACAAAAGAGACAGTTGATCCAACCGATACAGGACCAAGTCTTCAATGAAGTACAGAAAATAGGTACAAATAAAAAGTATGATTTTATTTTTGATAAATCGGCGGATGTTGTAATGTTGTACTCCCAAAAAAGGCACGATATCAGCGATTTAATTTTAAGGGGAATCGCGCGCACCAGAAAGGTTAGCGCCCCCAAAAAAAAGAAGCAAAAAAGCAAGATAGACGAGTTTGAAGGAGAGGAAACGGAGGAAGCGCCAAGTGATGCCATAATCGAGCGCAGGGCAAAAGCAAAGGAGGCACAGGATGCCAAAACCAAAACGGCGGAGGAGCGAAGGGCGGAACAGCTTCGGTTACGGGAGGAACGCAAGAAGGCCTATGAAGAACGGCGTAAGAAACTTTTAGAGGAAAGAGAAGCAAAAAAGAAAGCAAAAGAGGCGCAACGCCAAGGAGCGGTCGCCAAGGATACGATTAATTAGAAACCATTAATAACTATTATTTTAAATTAAACACGACATAGCCGTACTTTTTAAGAACGGTTTACGACATGTAAACACCATTAAATTTTAACTCATGAAACACCTAAGGAAAATAGCGGTAGCACTCGTACTTTTTGTAGCTGCAACAAGTTTTGTAAACGCGCAGAGCAAAGTGGCACACATCGACGTGACACAACTATTGTCGGCCATGCCGGAGATGAAAGCAGCGGAGGCCGAATTGAAGAAACTATCGGAAACCTATAATGCCGATATCGAGAGTTCCATGACCGAGCTCCAAAACAAATATACGCAGTACGGAAACGAATCGGCTACCGTATCAAAAGAGGAAAACGAAAAAAGGGCATTGGAACTACAAGGTGTTCAAAAGAACATTGGAGAGGCCCAGCAGCAGGCGCAACGTGACCTTCAGCAAAAACAGGCAGAACTTTTCGCCCCGATATCCGAGAAAGCAAAAGCGGCCATAGAAAAGGTTGCTGCAGCACAAGGCTTTGACTACGTGGTGGATTCGCAAGTAGGCGGAGGACTCATCGTAGCAAAAGGGAAAGACCTATTGGCCGATGTAAAAAAAGAATTGGGTATTTAAGGGATAACCCTTCAATAAAAAAAAGTCCATCCCCACGGGATGGACTTTTTTTTACCTCTTTTTGAACGTGGCCGTCCCCGGTATACTAATGGTCAAAAGGCCATACTGAGCCCCCTATAATCTCAAATGCTATAACGGCATGCGGTACTGGTCGAAGTCGACCGATTCTTTCTTAAATTTTTTGGTGTTTTGTAGCAAGGTGTCAATGCGGCGAATGTCCTGTTGGTTGTTGTTGGCCAAAATATAAATAGACCCCCACACATCAAGGCTTAACGTAACCCTACCATTTTGGGAGCACATAACGACTAAAATTTCGTCGTTCATCCAAAGGTCTATCTTTCCTTGTTGCTCAAAACCATGCATGGACAACAGTTTCATGATTTCGAACAGCAGGTACTCTCCATCATCGGCAGTTCCAAATTCGATCAAAAGATTTTCCGATCCGTAGGCAGGTCGAAGTTTGTAGGTGTTGTTGGGACGCATATCATGTGGTTTTAATAGGATGATTTCTGGTGAAGATGCTTAAATACTCCGAGCAGAGGCCTTTTAGAATGTAGTGCCACCAGTTTTTCTTTGCTGATAACACCCCCATTGGTTTTGGCATTATTGTAATACGGCAAACTGGTCTTCGTCCTCAAAGTATTGGGCAACAATTTCGCGGATGTGTGCTTCTTGCAGTACGGAGTTCGCGGTTTTATACTCCGCATCGATCAAGGTTTTGGCGGGGAATGTTTTGCAAGAGGTCTCTTCACCTTGGAAGTTGGTGATCTTCAACATTGCGGTACCTTCCAACACCGTTTTACCGGAGATGACCAAGCGATGGTTTTCAAAAGCCTCTTTGTCGGATGCTCCAAGGTTTTTTATGGTTTGGTTTTCCAGCAGAACATCCGAAGTAATTGGGGACCCCGGTTTTATCTTTTCCGTTGCTTTTTTATCATTGCTACAGGAGAGAAATAATGCGGTCAGTGCGATTAGAAGGTGTACTTTCATCTTTAACTATTTTTATAGTACAAAGATGGGGTAGGGCAGTCTTCCGCTTTAGGCCCAATTAGGTGAAAAAGGCCTCCCTGTTTTCAGGGAGCGTTATAACAGGGCCGTTTGGATAGCGCGGATACTGGGTCGGTTACCCAGTGTTGTGTGCTTAGTTTTTACAAGCCGTTAAGCGTCCAATAATCCCATTTTTATGGCATGTTTGGTGAGCCCTGCCAAATTTTTAACCTGTAATTTGGAGATAAGGTTTTTTCGGTAACTTTCTATGGTATGTTTGCTCAGAAAAAGAGTGTCCGCAATTTCTTGGGTAGTGTTTTCTTCGGCAATCAGTTTTAAAACCTCTACTTCACGATCCGTTAGGGAAACCTCCTCCTGCTTCTTGTTTTCGAACATTGCGTCGGTGTACGCTTTTTTTATTTCGGTAGAAAAGTACTTTTCCCCTTTCACAATGGTTCGTATGGCGGTAAGCAATTCCTCTTTTTCGGCATTTTTGGGTACATAGCCATCTACGTTGTTCCGGATGAGTTTGTCGATCATACCCCCATCGATATGCATGCTTACCACAAGCGTCTTTAGCGCCGGATATTTTTCCTTTACGATGCTATTGAGTTCGATACCATCCATTTCGGGCATCGTTAGGTCGGTTATCAATAGGTGCAGCTGATCAGTACCGTTGATGTCAAGATATTTCACTACCTGTGCACCGTTTTTGGCCGTAAGGGTAATGGCGAACTCGGGGGCGTCCTGTAAAATGCTCATAAGACCGTCGATGAACATTTTGTGGTCGTCCGCAATGATCAAATTGTACTTCATAGTTTGTTTTTTGGTTAACGGTTTAGTTATGGCCGAAATCGGTGGCAAAAAGTATTGTACATTTCAAAACTTACGATGCTTCGTAAGCTACCACAACCGTTGCATAAAGTTACTAATAAAAACTACTCCCCATACTTGCTCTCTAGAGGTCTTTTTAAGGGAATTGGAATTTGTCTTAGCAAGGTTTATACGAGGCAACGATCAAGCTCAAGCTCAAGTTCAAGTTCAAGTTCAAATTCAAACTTTGCCACTGCATACTTTTTAGTTACCACTAATTACTACAAACTACCATACATTCACTGTTCATTGAAAAAGGACCGCTACGCTGAAGGAGCAAGGACAAAAGACAAGTACAAGTTCAAGTGTCAAATTCAAACTCAAATTCAAACTCCTGAGCTTCTGCCAATCATCAATGCACAGTCCGGTCGAGCTTGGTCGGTACTGCTTTCGAAAGCGCTTCTACAAGCTCTGCATGACAGGAATGTCCCGTTTTGGCACCTTGCCAAATGACCAACGCTTTGTCAGTCCGAGCGTGTCGAGGACCGTGCCGAAAGTGCAAGTGTCAAATTCAAATTCAAATATCAAATTCAAACTTTGCCACTACATACTTTTTACTCATTACTAACCATGCCAACCGCCTACTGCTACTGCAAACTGTTCCTTGAAAAAAATCACTAATTACTAACTACTTAATACTAGCAACTTTGCACCTTCGAACATCAAAATAGCGGTAGCGCAGTAGTTGAAGTGCTGCAATGAAAATGAGGAAAATAATGCTCATATTTTTGGGATTTCAATGGATACTACCGTTCCTCTTCCCGGGGCGGCATCAAAATGGCAGGTTCCGTTCATTTCCCGTACACGATCTTTAATATTCTTAAAACCGATTCCTGCTACTTTTTGTCCCATTTCAAAACCCACTCCATTATCTTCGAACAATAGCGATATGGTATTGGCAATACAGCTCAGATGGATGTCTACCTGTTTTGCCTTGGCATGTTTTAAGGTATTGGTCATCAACTCCTTGATAATGTTAAAAAGTTCCATTTGTAACTTGTCCGCCACGGCGTTCACTTCATCCTCGGGGTGTGGGTGAAAGCCTATCTTCAATTTACCGGTACTTTCGATGGATTTTATATAGGTGGCGATAAGTTGTGTAAAAGCGTTCTGTCTGAATTTTTTGGGTATGAGCGTATGGGAAATATCGCGGACCAATTGATAGGTTTCGTCCAACTGTCCGCCGATAAGGCCCAATTGTTCGGAGTTTTCGTCAACACTGGCCAGTTGTAGTTTAATGCCCGCTAAATTACCTCCAATACTATCATGCAGTTCCTGCGCAATACGTTTTCGCTCTTCATCCTGTCCGGCTATTGCCGCTTTGATCAGGTTGAGTTCCTGTTCCTTTTTCAATGCGGCAACCTTTTGGGAATTGATGACCTCTTGTTTTTTTGATAGTTCGCTTTGGGCCTGTATTTTTTGATAGTAAGTAAAGAGTAACGCAATAATAGGCACAAGAATGATCAAGAATCCGATCAAGAACGCATTTTTATACGTTTTTTGACGTGCAAGCTCGGTAGTCTTGAGAATTTGATCTTCCTGTAACTTTAATATTTCCTTTTCTTTTTCCAAGGTTTCGTATTGTACTTCCAGTTCTTTGCTTATTTTTTGTTGTTGGCGTTCGCTTATCCTTTTACGTACGGCCGCCAAGCGGGTCATCACGGCATAGGCATTCTCGTGGTTGCCGGCGTCGGCAAAAACGTTGCTCTTGATCTTCAAAATTTCCTCTTGATAATGCAGGTTGTCGCGCTCCATGGCGTTCACATAGGCCATGCTCAAGGCCATGGTCGCCGCTTCGTAGTTTTTCTCCTTATAGAACAATTCGCCCACCCTAATGGTGCCTTCGAAATAGAGCACGTTCAACCCTTCCGCAAGGGCGCGTTCACGTGCCCCGTTATAGAGTGCGAACGCCTTGTCGTATTTTCCCTCTCGTTCGGCAATTTCGCCCAGTTTTAGATCTAGGAACAGCGTTTTTCCCAAATCTTCGACTGCAGTGCTTCCTTTTTTGGCCTGCTCATAGTATTTTTTCGCTTTGCTACTGTTGTCGCTGCTGTAGTAGGCGTCGCCCAAATGGATCAATGCCTCGTTCGTATATTTCGGCCATTCTTCGCCAAAATCGGCAATGGCCTTCTCCAACATCTCGATCGCCTTTTTATGGCGCTGTATTAAATTATATACTTTCCCAAGTCCGATTTTATGTTGGTATTGGTAACCGGTGTGTTCGCATTTTTCCGCGGCCCGAATTCCTTTTAGATGCCATTCTATGGCGTTGTCCAGAAGCCCGTTAAATTGATTGCCCACCGCTAAAAAATAATAGGCCTTGGCGTAATGGGAGGTTTTCTCCGCTTCGGGCCGATCCCAGTTGGTCAATTCCTTTATATACAAGTTCCCGTAATGGCGTATGGAGTCTGCCGAGGCTTTTTCCATATGGGCAGTTGCCAATTGCTCAAAAATGGAAAAACGTTCCGTACCGTATGCGGCATCCTTTAAAGCCTCATAGTAGGGTTCCAAAGATTTTCTGCGTTCGATGGGAATCATCGAGAACCATATCTTGTCGTCGTTATCCGCTCCAATTTCTTCAAAAGGCGCTGTTTGCGAAAATGAGGGGACGAACAAAAAGAGTATCCATAGCACGCACCATGCAGACACATTTTTCTTGAAAATGTTTTTTGAAAAAAAAATATGTGGCCAAAAATACTTCATGCCTATTACTTGGACGATGCTCCGGGACCGTAAAATTTCATTTCGATACCATGTTTTTTGGCAAAGTCGCTTACGGCCTTATCGTAAGTCACAAAAACGGCTTCCCTTTTATCGAATACGGAATCTAAATAATCGCCATAAGGTTCTAGGGCAACGCTGGCGGCATCAAGGTCCGGCGCGTTTCCGGCAGCCTCGAAAGCGGCCAAGGTTTTAGGATTTTTGGCGGTTTCAATAGCGAATTCCATATAGGCTATTGCCGATGTTATCATGGCATCCGAATCCTCGTTGCCCAACTTTCCTTGAAGCTTGGTTACATTTTCTTCCATCATACGTACATGCGTCGGTGTGGTCAGGACCAAATCTTCCGGTCCCAGTTGTAATCCCTTTTCCAGTCTTTCGAGTCTGTTTTCAAAATTACGCAAAACGTATACTTGGTTGCCCGCACTTATAGCGCTATTGTAGTAATCCTCAGGACTGGAACCGCAGGAAGATAATACGACCAAAAGAAAGCATAAAATAAAGTTCAATTTCATTATTAGCTGTTTTTTATTTAAAAAGTTCAAACCATCTGATGAACGCGTATCGAGTTGTTCGCTTGCCTAACGCCGAGGCGTTGAGGTCCCATTTTATACCGTAATTTTGAGGTTTCCGGAATCTATACCCGCAAAATAACATCATTCCAGCACCGAGCTTTCCTTCCCGGTTCCAAACGCCACAATAGGAGTTTCATTACCTGGCATATCATCGCTCTAAAACATCTTGGACGTTTGCAAATTACATCATTCTAACCGGGAAGAAAAGTCCACTTAAGGTCGTTCCCTTCAAATACAACAATGCTTTGGTCGATATATTTTATAAGATCGGGACAATCGCGACCAAAATCCTCACAAAAAACGGTTTTACTACGACCGTCATGCTCTAAGGTTATTTCAATACTGCTGCTGCAAGAAGTATCCGTCCGATAGCGTTCGTTTAAGGTCCAAAAACGTTCCGATTCCAACTTGGAGAAAAAGGAGTCCACAACTTTTTTTTCCAATGGGGTAACGCTCGATACGTTAAATCGCTCGATTGTCTTAACATCCGTGCTATCGGGAAAGTAAAAGATACTATTGCCGATCAATTGAAACATATAATTATGATACCCGCCCCGTTTTACGGTCAAGGTATACATGTCCGATGAAATGGTGGTTTTTTTGTTCGTATTGTAACCACAATACGCTAAGAAGGATATCAATAAGGCGATTGTTTTCGGTAGTAAAAAACGCATGAGGGTATGATTTTATGCTACAAAGATGAGGAAACGGGGCTTGGGCGGAACCGCGGTTGTCGGCCAAAATGTGTTCCCTGAATTCAGGGATGTATCTAGTGAACAAGCCGTTTTTTAATCCGGTCTATCATTCGAATTTTATCATTAGGGTCGAAAATGTAAAAAAAGTGAAACGTTCGTATTTGCGTAGTTTCGAGCTGTAGTAGCTTTTCTAATGCATAAAACAGCTTATATCATTTCAAAGGTAGAAAAGGTATTAAACCCATGTATTTGCCCGGGTCCAATTTTAATGCCATTATTTGGCCGGTCTTGATAATGGGAAAGGAAGTTTTTTGTTTTTGTAATGGGTATCTACTTCGTATTCATGGGTTCTTTGTTGTTGGTATGCGCCACGATGTTGGAAACGATCATTTTGGCATGTACCCTAGAATTTTCAATGAACCATTTATGGGTTTCCATGCCGCCACAAATGACACCCGCCAAATATAGCCCCTCGATATTGGTCTCCATCGTTTGGGGGTCATAGCTCGGAATTCGCTTCTCATCCTGCGAGAGTACGATACCCAGTTTTTCCAAAAATCCAAAATCGGGCCGATAACCGGTCAGGGCCAAAACAAAATCGTTTTCGATGACGGTCGTGCCTTCAGGAGTTTCCACAACGATCTCGGCAGCGCGAACTTCCGCCAACCGACTGTGGTAATATGCCTTTATACTCCCTTCTTCGATACGATTGATGATGTCTGGCCGTACCCAGTATTTTACCCTTTTTCCGACTTCCGGACCGCGAATGATCAAGGTTACCTCCGCACCTTTTCGCCAACATTCCAATGCCGCATCAATGGCGGAGTTACTGGCACCGATAACCGCGAGTTTTTGATGGGCGTAAAAATGGGGGTCCCCGTAATAATGGGAAACCTTGGACAGGTTTTCCCCAGGGATGTTCAAGGTATTCGGAAGATCATAAAAACCGGTGGCGATTACCACATTGTCGGATCGGTATTCGTTTTTGTCCGTTTTGATGGAAAAACCATCATCGGAACGAACCACCTGATCTACTTTTTCGAACAGTTTGATGCGAAGTCCATTACTGCTTACGATTCTGCGGTAATACTCAAGGGCTTCACTGCGCTTTGGTTTGGCTTCCTTACTGATAAATGGAATGTGGTCGATTTCCAGCCGTTCCGAAGAAGAGAAGAACTGCATGTTCACCGGATAATTGAACAGGGAATTTACAATAGGCCCTTTTTCAATGATCACATAGGTCAATCCTTTTTTTTGTGCTTCCAAAGCGCAGGCGATTCCTATGGGGCCGCCCCCTACGATTACAAGATCTAGGTGCTCCATCATTCGGTCGCTTGTATTAATGCCGTAATCGTTTTTTCCGGGGAGTCGCTCTTAAATACAAAGCTGCCGGCGACCAGCACATCGGCACCCGCATCTTTTAACGCTTTGGCATTTTTTGATGTTACCCCACCGTCGATTTCGATAAGTGTCGATGCCTTTTTTCGTTCGATGAGCTGTTTTAGTGCCCGTGTTTTAGAGTAGGTATTTTCGATGAACGATTGTCCCCCAAACCCAGGGTTTACGCTCATGATACAAACCAGGTCGAGGTCGGTGATGACGTCCTCCAAGAGTTGTACGTTCGTATGCGGATTCAATGCCACTCCTGCTTGCATTCCCGCTTTTTTTATCGCTTGAACGGTTCTGTGCAAGTGGGTACAGGCTTCTAAATGAACGGTCAGTACGGAAGCTCCCAAATCGGCAAAAACATTGATATAGCGGTCAGGGTCGACAATCATCAAATGAACGTCCAAAGGTTTCGTAGCATGTTCGGCAATCGCCTTTACTACTGGCATCCCGTAGGAAATATTGGGAACAAAAACACCATCCATCACGTCGATATGGTGCCAATCGGCCCGGCTCCGGTTTACCATTTCAACATCGCGTTGCAGATTTCCAAAATCCGCTGCCAATAGGGAGGGTGCTATTTTGATCGTACTCATATCGTTCAACTTCTTGTATGGGCTGCAAAAATACGGAATTGGTGCCGCTTATACCTTATGCCATCCCTTTTGAACGATAAATTGCGCAAACGCCATTGTGGAGGGCATTGTTGTTGGTACTGGGCACAAGTTCCGATAATACCATTTCTAATGTTAAATTACCCATTAAAAATTGTTCTTTTCCGTGTATGCTTCAAAATAAAAGCTAACCATAGCTACTGCTATGCTTAGATTTTCTTTTTCGCCTACCCAAAAAATCCCTGGTTTTTATTTGCGTAATTTAACACCAGAAATGGTATACCGCCAATGGCTTTCGTTGGAAAACCAAAGGGATACGATGCCTATAAGAACGGCCTAAGCTTTTTAAGACCTTCATAAACAACGATGCCGACGGCATTTGCCAGGTTTAAGCTTCTGATGTGTTGGCTGAACATCGGTATCTTAAAAAGGGTTTCCCCATGGGACTCGGTAATCGATTTTGGAAGACCGGTGGATTCTTTTCCAAAAATTAAAAACATATCCTCTTTAAAGTCGATATCCCAATGTTCCTTTTCGCCATGACTGGATAAAAACGCCATTTTTTTATCACTGTGTTGCTCGAAAAAGCTTTCGGTATTCTCGTATATCGTTACCGAAACATGTTGCCAGTAATCCAGGCCGGCCCGCTTTACACGCTTGTCGCTAAGTTCAAAGCCCAAGGGGCGTACCAAATGCAAATGGGAGCCGGTGGCCAGGGCCAAACGTCCTATGTTCCCCGTATTGTTCGGGATTTCAGGGGTAATCAATACGATGTTAAACGGCATGGGATAATTTTTAAGGAGGATGGGTATGGGCGACCTTTAATGTTCAAAACCAATCCAATTCAAATTCAAGAACGGTATGCATCCAAGAGGCGAACAGCCCTAACGCTACGACCAAAACCGTACGATAGATTTCGCTATTTCGATGCCTTTTCCATTTTCTTTTGAACCACAGTAGGTCAAGAATCAAAAATAATGTAAAACTGATGATTCCGACAAGACTGCCCAAGGCATAAATGATGAAATCGCGAATATCAAAAATTTGTTGTAGCCTATTTTCCGATGCAACGGAAGGTCCCAGTTGTACATACTTGAATGCGATACAGACAAGAATGCTGAGCAAGGCCCAAGGGAGGTATGAAAGTATTTTTCGTAAGATTGGCATAGGGCTTTCGGTATTGCTGCTGTTCCCTGTGATAAATGGCAAATTACTTTTTGCCCGATGCTTTGTTTACGGCACGCAGATAGAGCTGTTCCACCTTGGTTCGGGCCCATGGAGTTCTTCTAAGAAATTTTAAGGACGATTTTACGGAGGGATCTTTTTTAAAACAGTTGATATCGATTTTCGCGGCCAACTCCTCCCAAGTGTAACGTTCTACCAAAAATGCCATAATATCCGCCAATTTTACACCATGTAAGGGGTTGTTCGGTTGTGTTTTAAAATCGGACATCGGGTATTGGCTTTAGGGTATAAAATGAAAAAACTCCGGTAATCAGCCGGAGTTTATTCATCAATCAAAAAACGAACAGTCATGATAACTGCTTGTACTGGTAAAATTACAATATATATGCCAAATTTCCAATTTGATAAAAATTTAACATCATAATTACTTGATCCTAACCTAAATAGGTTTTAAGAATTTTACTTCTTGAGGTATGTTTTAGTCTACGGATCGCTTTTTCCTTGATTTGCCTTACGCGTTCCCGAGTAAGATCAAAGGTTTCTCCGATTTCCTCTAGGGTCATGGAATGTTGACCGGCCAGACCGAAGTAAAGACGGATTACGTCCGCTTCCCTTGGGGTCAATGTTTCCAAGGCCCGCTCGATCTCCGTACGCAGGGAATCGTGCAACAGTTCCTTGTCTGGGTTTGGCGATTCACCACTACGCAATACATCGTAAAGGTTGGAATCTTCACCGTCGATCAAGGGTGCGTCCATGGATACATGGCGTCCTGAATTTTTTAAGGACTGCTTTACGTCTTCCACGGTCATGTCCAATTCTTTCGCTATTTCTTCTGCGGAAGGCGGACGTTCGTGTGCCTGCTCTAAAAAGGCAAAGGTTTTGTTTATTTTATTGATCGATCCAATCTTGTTCAACGGCAAGCGAACGATTCTGGATTGTTCTGCCAGTGCCTGAAGAATAGATTGACGGATCCACCAAACGGCGTATGAAATAAATTTAAATCCACGGGTCTCGTCAAAACGTTGTGCCGCTTTGATCAGTCCCAAGTTGCCCTCGTTGATAAGATCGGGCAGTGTAAGTCCTTGGTTTTGGTACTGCTTGGCAACCGATACCACGAATCGAAGATTGGCTTTTGTGAGTTTTTCAAGAGCGATCTGGTCGCCTGCCTTGATGCGTTGTGCCAATTCTACCTCTTCATCAGCGGTAATCAAGTCTACTTTGCCGATTTCTTGCAAGTACTTGTCCAAAGATGCGGTCTCCCTATTGGTGACCTGTTTTGTAATCTTTAGCTGTCTCATTTACTTAAATTAAGTTCCTATTTGCATAGACTGCATATACTTATACGTAGAAATACGGGAAATGTTACAATAGCATAAAAAAAACTTGCTTTTTTAGTTGTATGACCTCCCGAATGCAGTTGGTCGATGTATTTCGTCGCAAATGACATACATTCCTTACAAAGTTTAAGCAGGGTTGAAAGGCGACGGCGCTGGTCGGGCCGATCGGGTAATGGACGTTATCGGGCATAAAAAAAGCCCCAATTCAATTGGGGCCTTTGTTTTATGGACAAATACTTAATCTCTGTCCCTTCTCGGTTTTCTATCACGGTTATCGCGACGACGATCATTGGTTCTAGGCGGACGCTCCTTATAACCCTCCGGTTTTGGGAGCAACGCTTTTTTGGAGACCTTGTCCTTTCTGGTCCTTGGATCCGTACCCAAGTACTTCACATCGAATACATCTCCCATGTTCACTACATCGGAAACGTTTTCGGTGCGTTCCCAAGCCAATTCGGATACGTGCAACAGTACTTCGTTACCCGGTGCGTCTTGGTATTCTACCACGGCTCCGAAATCCAACATCTTGATTACTTTCACCTCATATACGCTCCCTACTTCCGGCTTGAACATTAAGGAGTCTATTTTGGCCTGTACGGCATCGATACCGTTTTGATCGGTACCCAAAATTTCTACGATTCCTTCTTCCGTTACTGGATCTTCATTGATAACAATGGTAGTACCGGTCTCTTTTTGAAGCTCCTGGATCACTTTTCCACCAGGGCCGATCAAGGCACCGATAAATTCGTTCGGAATAATTCGGGTAACCATTTTTGGGGAATGCGGTTTTACATCGGCATTCGGGGCCGCAATGGTATCGGTCAGTTTTTCAAGGATGTGCAAACGACCATCTTTGGCCTGCATCAACGCTTTTACCAAAATTTCATAGGAAAGTCCCTTCACTTTGATATCCATTTGACAGGCGGTGATACCGTCAGCGGTACCGGTAACTTTAAAGTCCATATCTCCCAAGTGATCTTCATCACCCAAAATATCGGAAAGTACAGCGTATTTTCCAGAATCGGCATCGGAAATCAATCCCATCGCAATACCGGAAACGGGTTTTTTCAATTGCACACCGGCATCCATCAACGCCATAGTACCCGAACAAACGGTGGCCATAGAGGAAGAACCATTGGATTCCAATACCTCGGATACTACACGTACGGTATACGGACAATCTTCAGGTACCATTCCTTTAAGGGCGCGTTGTGCCAAATTACCATGTCCTACTTCCCGACGAGAGGTTCCTCGAATAGGTCTTGCTTCTCCCGTTGAAAATGGGGGGAAGTTGTAGTGAAGGTAAAAGCGTTCTTCGCCTTCATGCGATGGCATGTCTATTTGGTTGGAGTCCCTTGAGGTTCCCAAGGTAACCGTTGCAAGTGCCTGGGTTTCCCCACGGGTGAAAATCGCGGATCCGTGTGTAGAGGGCAAGTAATCGATCTCGCACCATATGGGACGGATCTCGTCAGTTTTCCTACCGTCCAAGCGAAGTCCTTCGTTTAAGGTAAGGTCGCGTACCGCGGCCTTTTCGGCCTTGTAGAAATATTTGGATACCAAACCTCCGATATCTTCTAACTCTTCTTCTGAAAAAGTAGCTTTTATGGCTTCCTTTATTTCACCGAAAGCGGCACTGCGTTCGTGTTTTGCCGATCCTGCCTTGGCTACGGCATACACCTTATCGTAAGCGAGGGCGTGTACTTTTTTGGCCAGTTCCTCATCTTCTCTTTCCGGTTCGTACTCGCGAACTTCTTTTCTCCCGAAGGCTTCCGCCAAACGCATTTGTGCGGCACATTGTTCTTTAATGGCCTCATGTGCGAACTTGATGGCTTCGGTCATTTCCTCTTCCGAAATCTCATCCATTTCACCTTCCACCATCATTACCGAGTCTGCCGATGCACCGATCATCATATCGATGTCCGATTCGGCCAACTGTGCACGGGTAGGGTTGATGATGAATTCGCCGTTTACACGACCGACCCTTGCTTCGGAAATGGCACATTCGAAAGGAAAGTCGGAAAGCTGAATTGCGGCCGAAGCGGCCAATCCTGCCATAGCGTCGGGCATAACGTTTTCGTCATGCGACATCAACTGGATCATTACCTGTGTTTCGGAGTGATAGTCTTTTGGAAAAAGAGGACGTAAAACACGGTCTACCAAGCGCATGGTCAATACCTCGCCATCACTGGGTCGTGCCTCACGTTTGAAAAAGCCACCTGGATATCGTCCGGCAGCGGCAAATTTTTCGCGATAATCCACCGTTAACGGTAAAAAGTCGACATCACTTTGTTTGTAATTGGAAACGACCGTACATAACAGCATACATTTTCCGGATTGCACTACTACCGAACCATGGGCCTGTTTGGCCAATTTTCCGGTTTCGATGGAAATTTCTCTTCCATCACCGAGGTCGATCACCTCTTTAAATACTTTTGGAATCATACATTTGATTTTGTTCCGAATTTTTTATCGGATACGTTAAACAATGGTCTTTTTTGGCGGAGTGCCGTTTTCACCAAAGCGTATAGGTAGCGGCATCTCCATTTTGGGATACTCCTACACCATGCGATGGTATCGAACAGGTCACCGGCCTTTGTTGTTGTGTTGTTGTGTTGACCAATGAAAAACTGTGTGCAGCTTTTTGTGTTGCCCTCTCGAAAACGTCCGAGCGATTCAGGGACTTTTGAACGGATATAAAAAATGGGGGAAGCATCGCTTCCCCCATTTTTGAGATTATTTTCGTATTCCTAGTTCTTTGATCAATTCACGATATTTTACAATATCCTTCTTTTTCAAATAATCCAGTAGACTTCTTCGCTTTCCTACCAAACGTACCAAAGAACGTTCGGTGTTGTAATCCTTATGGTTATTTTTAAGGTGTCCGGTAAGGTGGTTGATGCGATGGGTGAACAAGGCGATCTGCCCTTCAGTTGAACCCGTGTTTTTTTCTTCTCCGCCGTGTTTCTTAAAGATTTCGGCCTTTACTTCCTTTGTTAAATACATTCCAATATTGTTTTAAATGATTTTTATGTATCCGATTGATTTTCAATCAGGCCGCAAAGATAAAACTATTTTTTAGATGCCGCACATGAATTTTTTTTAATCCGGATTAAACCTTTTGGTTTCTTAAAGGTCTTACTGGTATGAATTGATGTGAAGTACCCGGTTAATAGAAAATGGGATAAATGCTAGCGAACATTTTTTGGGAAGGGTATTTGAATAATGATAAACATTAAAATCTATAATGATGAAACAAGGAATTGTAAGACTATTATTTTCAGGGGTCATAATACTGGCCTCTTGTGACAGGGAGTCGAATACCGATTTAAACTTTGGGGATACTGGGGTGATCAGTGCCGTGGAACTACAAATAAGCGATGAAGCGGAATTGATTTCCGAGGATATCATGGGAATTGCCGAGGATGTGTACGCTACGGATGAAATTTCCACCGTTTCCAAGAACAATTATCGCTCCGATTTTTTACCGGACTGTGCCATTGTAACTACGGTAACGACGGATACTTCCAAAGAAAAAACCATTGCTTTTGGTGAAGGCTGTGAGTTGCCGAACGGTAATGTGGTGTCGGGAACCATGTATTTGAGCTACAATAAGGATATGGGGCTGGCCACTAAAACTGTGGAGCTGGTACTGGAAAATTTCACGTTCAATGGTGTTGCTGTTTCCGGCGGGGCATCGGTAGTTAGAACAGGGGCCACTGAAGGCGCGAACCCCAAGGGAATGGCGTCGTGGAGTTTTGAAGGGGTTTGGCCCGAAGGGGAGGCTACGAGTTTTGAAGGCAACAGGACCCGGGAATGGATCGAAGGATATGGGTCCGGCTCATGGGGGGATAATGTGTTTTTGATTTCCGGATCGGGAACGCACACCAACAGGGCGGGCAAGACGCACACCAAAGAAATTGTAGAACCATTGCGAAAAGAATGGTCCTGTCGGTTTATCGTTAGCGGTGTGCTGCGTATTTCGAGGGACGGTAATACCGCAAGCTTGGATTTCGGTGACGGTACATGTGATGCAAAAGGAATGTTGACCGATGCAGAAGGAAATATCGAGGAGGTAGCCTTAAGACGGTTTTCCAAGAAATAATATTGAGTTGGTCTAGTTCAATTGTTGTGCGGCCGGGATGAATTATGGTGAGGCGTCTCGGTCGTACTTTTTGATAGCACTGACCGTTGTAACACAAGAAATGGGATAAGGCCAAAGTAGTTATTAGGTCGCTTTGCGCAAGTACATTTCAATGCGCGCGAAATCACGTTGATTCGCGTAATTCTTTGAAAATGTTCACTTTCTCCTAGAAGTAGGCTCCATTACCCAAAAAGAATGACCTTTAGAAAGCACACCCTTCCGGTAAAGGGTTCTCCGATGCCAATGCTTCGGCAAATTCGGCATCCAACCGAATCGGTTCAAATCCTTTTTCAGCGCTACCTTTCAGTACGGAATCGCCGTACCCAAGGTTGTTCATATGTGCCCTGATATACACTTCGGTATTGCCGGAGATGGCAATGGGCCCGCCAGACCTTGAAAAAGGTTGTTCCCCTACATGGCTATGGGCCAAAATACGGCGGAACAAAAGATTGCCATCGGTATCGATTACCTCCCACCAATCGGCATACTGCTCGCATCCGGTATCGGGGCTGGAAACCGTTACGTTGAAACGATAGGCGTTCTCTTCCCCGCTGATCTCGACCAGGGTCGTTTTTGCCCCGCCCTCTTTGGAGGCAATATCCGAATCGGCCAAGGCCTCTTGCTCGTCCGCACTTATTTTGTCGGTAGAACAACAGAAAAGCATTCCGATAAGTAACGGGAATCCTATTAAGATGGGGGACATTTTCATCTGTTAATATTTATTGTTTTTTAATGGTCAGATGTAATTCGCCAATAATCATTTCGGTTGGTATCAAGAATTGTTATGGCTCATTTCATAGGTGTCTTTTTTTTGTGAACTGTAAAACGGTTGCCATCAAGACAAAAGGGTGTGCTAAGAAGCTTTTTCGCTACGGACCGGATTATTTTGAATCAGGTCGATGTACAGATTGATTTTTTTCTTCAGTTGGCTCCGATGTACGATAAAGTCAAGAAAGCCATGCTCCAACAAAAATTCTGCAGTTTGGAAATCTTTTGGTAATTCCTTTCCGGTAGCCTCTTTTACGACCCTAGGTCCGGCAAAACCGATAAGCGCACCGGGTTCCGATATGGTGATGTCGCCCAACATGGCGTAGGAAGCGGTGGTACCTCCGGTAGTCGGGTCGGTACAAAGGGAAATATAGGGTATTTTGGCTTCCGCCAATTGCGCCAATTTTGCCGAAGTTTTCGCCAACTGCATCAATGATATGGCCGCTTCCATCATACGGGCCCCTCCGGACTTCGATATCATTAAAAATGGGATTTTCTTTTTAATGGAATGGTCTATCGCCCGGGCAATTTTCTCCCCTACGACACTCCCCATGGAACCGCCGATAAAAGAGAAGTCCATACAGGCGACCACTAGGTCTTTTCCCACTGATTTTCCTACCGCCGTCCGAACCGCATCGTTCAGGCCCGTTTTCTTTTGGGCCGCTTTCAAACGGTCCGAGTACTTTTTGGTATCCTCGAATTTCAACGGGTCTTTTGAGGTAAGCTTGCCGTCAAGCTCCTTAAACTTGTTGTCGTCAAAAAGTATTTCGAAATACTCCTTGCTTCCGATCCTTACATGGTAATCGTCTTCCGGACTTACATAAAAGTTTTTGGCCAATACCTCCGATTCCACGATTTTTCCGGTAGGGGACTTGTACCAAAGTCCCTTAGGGGTGTCTTTCTTTTCCTCGGTGGCCGTTTGTATACCCTTTTCCTTTCTTTTGAACCATGCTGTCATACTACCGACGGTTTTAGTGCCTCATTTAAGGGCGTTATAAGGTATTTACATTATTAAGGTCCTCAAAGGCCTTTTTCAAACGTTCTACAAAGCTTTTTTCACCTTCCCTTAACCAAACGCGGGGGTCATAAAACTTTTTGTTGGGCTCATCGTCGCCTTTTGGGTTACCGATTTGGGTCTGTAAAAAGGCTTTATTTTCCTGAACATAGTCCCGGACCCCGGAAAGAAAGGCATATTGCAAATCGGTATCGATGTTCATTTTAATAACACCGTAGCTGATACCTTCTCGAATTTCCTCCACCGTAGATCCCGAACCACCGTGAAAAACAAAATCGATATGGTTGTGTTCCACCCCGTACTTTTCACTGATGTATTCTTGGGAATTCTTAAGGATTTTTGGTGTCAACTTTACATTGCCCGGTTTGTAAACCCCATGTACGTTTCCAAAAGCGGCGGCAATGGTAAATCTAGGGCTGACCTTTGAAAGCTCCTCATAGGCATAGGCCACTTCTTCGGGCTGGGTGTATAATTTGCTATCGTCCACATCCGAATTGTCCACACCATCCTCTTCACCACCAGTAATACCAAGTTCGATTTCAAGGGTCATGTCCATCTTGGCCATACGCTCCAAATAGCCCTTACATATTTCGATATTTTCTTCCAAAGGTTCTTCCGAAAGATCGATCATATGGGAGCTAAATAGGGATTTCCCCGTCTCGGCAAAGTGCTTTTCGCTCGCTTCCAACATGCCGTCGATCCAAGGCAATAATTTTTTAGCGCAGTGGTCGGTATGTAGGATGACCGTAGCTCCGTAAGCTTCGGCCAATTGGTGTACATGCTTTGCACCTGCAACGGCACCCTGTACGGCAGCACGCTGCTCTTCATTGGACAAACCTTTCCCCGCATTGAACTGGGCCCCACCGTTCGAAAATTGAATGATGACCGGTGCGTTTAGGCTGGCAGCGGTTTCCAAAACCCCGTTAATGGTATTGGAACCGATAACGTTTACCGCGGGCAGTGCAAAACCCTTTTCTTTTGCGTAGTTGAATATTTGTTGTACTTCGTCACCTGTAGCGACACCTGCTTTGATGTTGTGGGACATAATATTTTTGTCTGTTAAATTTTTTATTGGAATGGCACAAAAGTAATAAAATAACTAATAGTGGACGATCGGTTTTTTTACGGAACTTGATTCCTCTTTTTGTTCGGAACGGCGAAAACTGGCTTTCGTACCGGTCTGTAGTCATTTTTAGGAGGCGCCACCGGACTACGGTTGTTAAAAATGGCAAAATAAGGACGTAAATTGTGATTTTCTAAGGCAAACCAAAACGGGTAAACGCCTTCCTTTTGCATTTAGGGAAACCCCGCTGTGCGAAAACGTTTTGTTCTGGCTGAACAAAGCTGCGATTTAAAAAAATTAAAAAGGATAATTGATACCTATTTGAAGTACCGAATTCGCAAAGTTATAATCGCGGAACCATCGTTTAGATTGCTCTTCTGCGGGATTATAGGTCTTAAACCCAAGATCGACCCTAAATAGGAAATAGGTAAAATCATAACGAAGCCCGAAACCGGAACCCAATGCAATGTCGCCCAAAGAACCGATGCCCTTAAACTTGGCGTCGGGGTCTTCCACATTGTCAAATACGTTCCAGATGTTCCCCGCATCGGCAAAAAGGGCTCCCTTAAAATTACCGGCGACCGGAAAGCGGTATTCCAGATTAAGGGCAATTTTCAGGTTCGCTTCGTTAAAATCATTGATGGCATTCGTTTTTCCAGGACCCAGACTATAGGGGAACCATCCACGATTGTCGTTGGCCCCACCGGCGAAATAACTACGTACGAAGGGGATGCTGTTGGAGTTTCCGTAAGGGACCGCGATTCCAAAAAAGGAACGAAAGGCCAGTACGTTCGAACGCCTAAAGTCCCAATACTTCACAAACTCGGTCTCGCCCTTTAGATATTGTGAAAAGACTACGTCCAACACTTCCCTACTGCCTTCCTCCCCGCCGAAAGGGATAAGCTGCGACAGCCCTGACAACAGATTTCCGGCACTTTCGATCTTGAACCGGAATTGGTAAAAGTCATTATCCGTCAACGCTTCCCGGTTATTGAGGTTTAACGTATAGTTACTTGCAAAGATCAGGTTGTCCTCTACCAAACGCAACCTGCGTTCTTCTATACGGCCCACATCGGTACGGTCCTCCGAGCTCAGGCCCACAATTTGATTATTGCGCACGGCTTCAATGAGACCAGCGGTCCCGTCCGGAATTTCCAATCTGGGTTCTGTTTGACCTTTTGGGGTTTCGAAAAAATCACTAAGCGTAGGATCATCTTGGTAGGCATCCGCGATATCGTCCAATTCGGCGTAGGAACTTCGGTAGAACGAGAAAAATTGATCGGGACGCACGTTGTTTACGAACTGCACGTTCAGTAACTCGATGTTATGGTTGATGCGTTGTGAGGGTTTCCAACTATATCCTAAAACTGAATTTAGGGTACGTTTGTCCAACCCGATATTTTGCTGAAAACTCGCCCCAACCGATAATCGCGTCCTGGGAAGGGAATAACTTGGGATGAGGGTATTGGTTTTAATGAACGGAAACCAGATGCGGGGAAAATCCAGACTGAGGTCCGCTCCGTATTCCTGAATATTGAAAAAGCGATTGTCCTGAATGTTGGGATCACTGGAGTTACCAAGGCTCAAACGCGTGGAAAGGCTGAGGTTTTCGGCTCCTTTGAAAAGGTTTCTTGCTTGTAAAGACGGACTCACCGCCATACCGATACGTTGAATATTGGAATGCGTCACATCCAAATTGGCCCCAAAAGAATATTTTGGTCGGGCGGCCAAATAAATATTGGATGTCAATTTTCTTCGCGTGCTGTCGGTATCAAAGGTGATGGTCGGATATTTGAAAACCCCCAAATTGGTAATTTGCCGGTAGGTACGCACCTTGTCGATATCGCGGTAAAGGCTATCTTTTTCAAAGAACACGGCATCGGTAAGTGCCTTAGGCTTAAAGCGTAGCTTTCCCCTGTAAAATATGGTATATCCGTTATAGCGAATGAATTCCTGCTGGGTATTGTTATCGTCAAAAAGAAAATCCGTGTAAATGTTGATGTTCTCAAAATGGGTAACCTTGTAGGGCTCCGTGGTAATGGTACCTTCCCCACGTTTTCTAAGATCGTCGATGTTCAATATCGCACCCATTTTTTGGTCATTGGCCAAACGGGTAGTATCGCTGATGATATCGAATTTTATGGAGCTCTCTTGAAAATTGTATACCCCGTTGTTCCGGAATACCTCTGTGAGCCGTTCGCGTTCCCTACCAAATTCATCTACATTAAACTGGCTCCCCTTTTTAATGATCGCATCGGCGACGTTCAACCGATATAGGGAATCTATGGTGGGAGAGGCTATAATGGCCGCTACCGAATCTACCATAAAAGGTTTGTTGAGCGTTATACGGTAATCCACCAAGGCCCGTTGTGATGACGCGACCGTATCTATGGAATAGGATGTGGTGTTGTTCAAATATCCCTGTGCCTTGTAATAGGCATTAAGCCGTTCCATGGTAGCCCTTGTCAAGGCGGTATCCAAAATGACCGGTGGCTCCCCAATTTTTTTTAAGGTCTCGCTAAGGCCTTTGACCAAAAAAGATTCCCCCAAACGGGACACTTGCTTTTCCGACAGGATTTTGTTCAGACGTTTTTCGCGATTTTCCTTTTTGTGCAACCATGCCTGAAAGGAGGAGTCCGGATTTTGCTTTGCCAAATTATACAGGTTCAATCGAAGCGGATAGCCCAAAATAGTGCTATTGGGTTCCTGTAAAATGAAGTTTTCAATGGCTTCTTCGCTCACCTTTACGCTATCGGCATAAATAACGTTCTTTTTAACGAGCAGTTGATCATCACCGACCAGTTTTAAGCTGTTGCACGAGAGAAAGAGTAGGGTGCATACCCACAAACCAAGGTGACGAATACTTCTTTTTGCTCGCAACGGCTGCCCCATAGAAATCAAAAATACATTGAATTCGGTAAAGTCCCCGTGCCAAAATACCCAAATATGGTTTTGTAGTACGGGAATCTTTATTTTTTACGGGATACCCTTGTGAAAAAAAGGAAATGAAAAAGCAACTTTGGTGTTTTATGGTATAAATTGGTCTAAATTTTGGGATTCACGTATGGCTACAAAAAATGAGTTGAAATTTGTCAGGAGTCTGCAACAAAAAAAATACCGCAACCAAAACGGAATGTTCGTGGTGGAAGGGGCCAAAATGGTAAACGAGCTTCTAGCCTCCGATTATGAGGCGGTTTCGGTGTACACGGTGGACGCATCGGCTTTGAACACCACCGATCTATCGGTGTCCTTGATTACCGAAAGGGAGTTGGGGCAAATGAGCGGTCTGACCCAGCCCAATACCGCTATTGGGGTCTTTCGTATACCTGCTTCCGGCAAGCCCAACGATACCGATTGGATACTGGCGTTGGACGATGTACGCGATCCGGGAAATTTGGGAACCATTATTCGGCTTTGCGACTGGTTCGGAATACGCCATTTGGTGTGTTCCGAACATACGGTCGATTGCTACAACCCCAAAGTTTTACAGGCTACCATGGGATCTATTACCAGGGTTACCGTAGGGTATTGTGATTTAGCCTCCTATTTGGGCGATGCGCATCGACCGGTATATGGAACTTTTATGGAAGGGGAATCGGTTTATGGGCTATCCCTCGAAAAGCCGGGCATTTTGGTCATGGGAAACGAGGGAAAGGGGATATCGGCAGAAATTGAAAACATCGTTTCAAAAAAAGTGAGCATCCCCCGTTATGGGGACAATGGTGCGGAGAGCCTCAATGTTGCCATGGCTACCGCCGTTTTCTTACATGAAATAAGGAAGGTATAAAAAACGTAATACTATTTCAAAGGTAAAAACGGTATTATTCAAAAGTAAAGTTGATGAACAGCCCCCTGGTACGCATTGCATCGATGTTGCCCGTCCAAGGACTATTTGGGTCAGCATCGGGAATCAGTTCGTCCGACATGGTGAACACGCCCCTTATGGAAGGCGTAAATTTGAAATACTCCAAGTAAAAGTCGATACCGAAGCCCAGTTCGTAGTTGTAGTTCCATTTGGTCATTCGAAAGGTACCACTGCTATTATCGTCCAAATTGGTTTCATTGCTTCCCAAATTGAGGGATGCCGATGGTCCACCTATTAAAAAAGGTTTCCAATTCCCAAAACGTTTGGTACTTACTTTCAGGAGTAATGGAAAATTGATGTAGGTCGATTTTACTTCCCTTAAGATGTTGGCGGGAATACTTTCTTCGGGTGAAAATTTGGTGTAGTTCAAGTTTCGGGCATTGTAATGCAACCCGGGTTCAAAACGAAGGTCAAGAAACTCGTTGAGTCGCATTTCGCCGATAAGCCCTACGTTAAAGCCCACCGATTTGTCTACCAATATTTCATCTTCCATACCGAGATCGGTTTCATAATCGAACTTGAAATCGTATTGGTTGAATCCGAGGAAATACCCGTAATTCAGGAACTTTTTGTCCTTGTTCTCTATATTCAGTACCGGATTTTCCTTGAACTGGGCAAAAGCCGTCGTTCCGGAAAAAAATACTAGAAACAACAGTAAAAAAGTAATCCTCATAGGTTTATTTTGTGGCAACATAAATGGATGCGACCCCAAAGGTCTGGGGTCTGTTCTCTACCTCTATAAACCCGATTTTACGCAAAATATTGTTGAAGGCTTCCCCATGGGGGAAAACTGCAGCCGATTCGCTCAGGTAGGTGTATGCCGAACGGTCTTTGGAAAACAAACGGCCAATGACCGGGAGAATGAATTTGGTGTACAACCGATACCCTTGTTTGTAAGGGAATTTGGTAGGAACCGAGGTTTCGAGAATCACTAGGGTCCCGTTTTTATCGAGTACGCGATAAATCTCTGCCAACCCTTTTTCCAAGGTCTCAAAATTCCGTACCCCAAAGGCCACCGTTACGGCATCGAAACTGTGATCGTCGTAGGCCAGTTTTTCGCTGTCGCCCACGACCATTTCAATGGTATCGCCCATTTTTTTATCCAATACCTTTTTCTTGCCTACTTCGAGCATTCCTGGCGAAATATCGAGTCCTACGATCTGTTCCGCACCCGTTTCCATAAGGTTGATGGCAAGGTCACCGGTTCCGGTAGCGATGTCCAGTACATTCTTAGGGGCTTTTTTCTTTAGAATATTGACCACCCTTTTACGCCATTTGATATCGATACCGAAGGAAATTACCCGATTAAGGCCATCATAATTTTTGCTGATGGTGTCGAACATTTTAGTGACCTGGGCCTTTTTTCCCAATTGGGAATCGTCGTAGGGTGTGACTTTTTTCGACATGCGAACAATTTTTTTGCAAAGATACGACTTCGCAATGGGAACGTGTACCAAGTTGTTGTTCGAGATTGGCAATGAACGATTATGTGCGGTAACGAAACTGTTCTTTGGTGGTGTAACCCATTTCAAGCAAGCCAAAACCATCGAAATTTTGATAGGAAATTTAAAAGTTACCGTTGAAAGGTCCACTCAAGAGATTTTCTTACCGCATAAACTCGTATCGGGTGCAATAAAGCGGTCCGGAATGTGTTTTTAATACAGGTTCTTTTGATGCCGACCCAATTAATGCGTAATTTTGTACTGCACGAAAAGCAAATCTTATCTTTCCGTGGATTGCAATATGACCGAATCGGTTGATCGAGCATTTCTTTCTTATCGGCGAACAAAAAATACGCCTAAGTTTATACCATGTACTTAATCGGATGAAAATTATAATTGCTGGAGCAGGTGAAGTCGGCTTTCATTTGGCAAAACTACTCTCCTATGAATCTCAGGATATTACGTTGATCGACACGGACAAGACCGGGTTGGCCTATGCCGATAGTCATTTGGACATTCGGGTATTGCGCGGCGACGCCACCTCTATATCGGTGTTAAAGGATGCCAGGGTAGCCAGTTCCGAACTGGTTATCGGGGTCACTTCCTCCGAAACCACCAATATTACCCTTTGCATGTTGGCCAAACAGCTCGGATGCCAGCGAACCATTGCGCGTATCTCCAACACGGAATTCGTGGACAACAAAGAGTTGGTGAAATTTCACGAATTGGGGATCGATGAACTGATCTCTCCCGAGGAGCTTGCCGCTACGGAAATTCAAATGTTGTTGAACAAGTCGGCCTTTAACGATACCTATGAGTTTGAGGACGGTACCTTGATCATGGTCGGGGTTTCTTTGCCCAAGACCGCTCCGTTCGTAGGTAAAATGGTGAAAGAAGCGGCTACTATTTTTCCAGAGCTGCATTTCATGCCCATTGCGTTGCAGCGTACCGGAACACAGTTTACGGTAATCCCTAGGGGCGATACCGTTTTTAAGGAAGGAGACCAAGTGTACTTTATAACGGTAAAAGAGGGTGTGGATGAACTCTACAAACTTACCGGAAAAAAGAAACAGGATATTAAAAATGTGATGATTTTGGGGGGGAGCCAAGTCGGTTTTAAGGCCGCCCGCGACCTCTGCGCCAAAAAATTCAACGTAAAACTCATTGAACAGGATAAGGAAAAGGCCTTTGACCTTGCCGACGATCTTCCGAACGCCCTGGTCATTAATGGCGATGGTAGAAACGTTGAACTTTTGGAAGAGGAAAGTCTCGAATCCATGGATGCCTTTATCGCCGTTACCGGAAACTCGGAGACCAACATCATGTCCTGTTTGGTGGCAAAGTCGAAACACATTAAAAAAACCATCGCATTGGTCGAGAACATGGATTATTTTCAGCTCTCCCAATCCATAGGGATCGATACGTTGATCAATAAAAAGCTATTGGCGGCCAATAACATTTTTCGTCACATCAGAAGGGGCGAAGTAGTTGCTTTGATGCGTTTGAACAACCTTAACGCCGAAATATTGGAATTTGTGGTGAAATCCGATTCCAGGGTTACCGGCAATATTATACGGGAGCTCGATTTTCCGAAATCGGCCACTATCGGGGGCGTGGTACGGGAAGGTAAAGGGTACATACCGCTGGGAGGTTTTGAAATTCGGGAGGGCGATAGGGTAGTGGTCTGCTGCTTGCCCGAGGTAATACCGGTTATCGAACGATTGTTTTTATAGATGGGGCTCAATACTAGGATCATATTACACATCATGGGGCTGTTGTTGCTCTGTAATGGAGGCTTTATGCTTATTGCGGCCTTGGTTAGTGGCCTGTATCGCGACGGTGCTACCTTGGGCATAACCGTTGCCGCGATCACGACCTTGTTCGTTGGGGTGTCCGCCATGTATTTTACCAGGGGGCATAAAAAAGAGGTAAAACGAAAAGAGGGGTATCTCATCGTAACCTTTGGTTGGGTTATCATGTCCGTATCGGGAATGCTTCCCTATGTTTTTTCTGGAGCGGTACCCGGTATTACCAATGCTTTTTTTGAGACTATTTCGGGATATACCACCACGGGGGCCTCCATTTTGGACGACATTGAGGCGCTTCCTGAAGGATTATTGCTTTGGCGAAGCCTAACCCATTGGATCGGGGGCATGGGTATCATCGTTTTGGCAATTGCCATTTTGCCCTTGTTGGGTATCGGGGGCATGCAACTGTTCGCCGCAGAGGCGCCCGGTCCGAATACCGATAAACTCCACCCAAGGATTACCGATACCGCTAAGCGGTTATGGCTCATTTATTTTGGATATACCGTTGCGGAAACCCTGTTGCTGAAGCTTGCCGGGATGACGTTTTTTGATGCGGTCAACCATTCTTTGGCTACCCTATCTACCGGTGGATTTTCTACCAAAAATGCTAGTGTCGCCTATTGGAACGATCAACCGCTCATTCAGTACATCATTATCCTTTTTATGTTTTTGGCGGGGAGTAATTTTGTGTTGAGTTACTTTGCTTTTAAAGGAAAGGTGCAAAAAATAATCCAGGACGAGGAGTTTCGTTTCTATGCGATATTCATTTTCGGTTTTGCCATTTTGGCCGCTTTTGTGGTGTTTTTTAAAGCGAACGTGCCCGTTACGGAATACCACCCCATGGTTTTCGGGGAAGCGGAGAGCGCTTTTCGCCATTCGTTGTTCCAGGTAATCGCAGTGATTACTACGACGGGTTTTGTTACCGCGGATTTTACGAGCTGGACACCCTTTTTGACCGTTTTCTTTTTCGGGTTGATGTTTCTTGGCGGTTCCGCAGGATCCACCTCGGGCGGTATGAAAGTAATGCGCCATCTGTTGATCATAAAAAACGGTCTTTTGGAGTTCAAGCGAACACTTCACATGAATGCCGTTATTCCGGTTCGGTACAACAATAAAACCGTTAAAGAACATATCGTTTACAACATTATCGGCTTTTTTGTACTATACATGTTGTTATTCATTATCGGTTCTTTGGTGCTTGGCGCGCTAGGTCTCGATTTTGTTTCGGCCATAGGGGGTGCCGCCTCGTCATTGGGGAACGTAGGTCCTGCTTTTGGAAGTTTAAATCCTTTGAGCAACTTTAACGGATTACCGGATCTTGGTAAATGGTGGTGTTGTTTTTTAATGTTGGCGGGCCGTCTGGAACTGTTTACGGTACTGATTATCCTTACACCCTATTTTTGGAAACGCGTATAGCCGAAAACAAGTCAAGCTTTGGGTTATCCTTCATGGAGCGCATCAAATTCCTTCCTTTTGGCCTGAAACCAGGTTTGCATTCCTTCCGGTGACTGCATGATGTGCTTTATGTCGTTCATCGCCTTCAAATGATCGGCGTCTTCCTTTTCGAACATTTCCATACCGTGCTTTTTACTGAGTTCTGCCATTTCTTCGAACGTTTCCGCTTGAAACGCCATGTCGCAAGCCCCTCCCAATTGTTTGCACGTCATTGTTTTCATGTCACTGGTTTTGTTGGCCGAACGGTTCGATTAGAAAGGACCGTAACCCAATCACTCCTTACCGAAAATCGGGATATTGCGTTGAAAAATAAAGGTTTATGGCCGTAATAAAAACGGTTTTGTTACCCGGCCAAAGCGTTTTTGATCCTTTTGATGGCCTCACGGATTTCCTTTTCGGCCGCCGCATACGAAATACGGATACTGGCACCGTTTCCAAAGGCATCCCCGGTAACCGTGGCAACATTGGCGTGTTCCAACAGATACATGGCAAAATCCGATGCGTTGTTTATCGTTACGCCATTAATGGTCTTTCCAAAGTAAGCGGTGACGTCCGGATAAACATAAAAGGCACCCTCAGGGGAGTTGCATTTAAAACCATCGATACCGTTCAATAACCCTAAAATAAGACTTCTACGCACTTTAAACTCGTCCACCATATAGGAAATTCTACTTGGCGACTCGGTCAATGCCGTAATTACGGCCCGCTGTGCGATACAATTGGCACCGCTGGTAACCTGTCCTTGTAATTTATTACAGGCGCGAGCGATGTAACTAGGGGCACCGATATAACCGATACGCCATCCCGTCATCGCAAAGGCCTTGGCCACACCGTTAACGGTTACGGTACGCTCGTACATGTCCTCAAATTCGGCCATGGAGGCATGGGCCGTAACCCCATAATTGATGTGCTCGTAAATTTCGTCGCTCACAACAATAATTTGAGGATGCTTTTGCAGCACATCGGCCAGCGCACGGAGTTCTTCCTTACTATAGATGGAACCGCTCGGGTTGCATGGTGAGCTATACCAAAGCATTTTGGTTTTCGGGCTAATGGCCGCCTCCAGTTGCTCCGGTGTCATTTTAAAATCATTGTCAATGGACGTCGGCACCTCTACGGGAACGCCATCGGCAAGTTTTACGATATCGCTATAACTTACCCAGTAGGGACAGGGTAAAATAACTTCGTCCCCCTTGTTCAAAATTACTTGGGCGACGTTGTAAAGGGATTGCTTGGCACCGGTAGAGACCACGATCTGACTGCGCTCGTACCGAAGTCCGTTATCACGGTCAAATTTGGTAATAATGGCATCCTTTAGCTCCACATAACCGTCGACCGGCGTATAGGAATTGTAATCTTCGTTCACCGCTTGTATAGCGGCTTCTTTTATATAATCCGGAGTATTAAAGTCAGGTTCCCCAAGGCTAAGGCCTATAATGTCTTTTCCCGCAGCTCTTAGCTCACGTGCTTTTGCCGCCATTTCCAAGGTGGCCGAAGGGGTTACGTTATTGATTCTTTCGGATAATCGCTCGCTCATTGCTAGAGGTGTTTTTGTTTATGTTAAACCGGCCCAAAAGGGCGCCCGTTCTATTTTGGTCAAAATTAAAACTTTTGGGATTCTTTTGGGCATGAAGATGTAGGATTCTACAATATTGATCGCGATTGTGTAAAATCATCTTATACCAATGTACCGTCGGCGCCATAAAAAAACCGCTCCGTTTCCGGAGCGGTCCTACGTTTTTCAAAGAACTCGTTTAAAAGAGTTCTTTGAAAACCAGCGAGCCGTTAGTATTGTAAAGAAGGCTGTTTCCCCAATTCTTTTAAATGCTTGAAATGGGATATCACGGCCTTTCGGGTCGTTTTATATTCGTGGTAGGGAAGGTTGAATTCCTTTGCGGTCTGTTTTACGATCTTTGAGATCTTGGTATAATGAATATGGCTGATGTTCGGAAAAATATGGTGTTCCACCTGGTGATTCAAACCTCCGGTAAACCAATTGACAATTTTGTTTTTGGTTCCAAAATTTACCGTAGTGAAAAGCTGGTGTATGGCCCAGGTGTTTTTCATGTTTCCTTGGGCATCGGGTAATGGAGTGTCCGCATGATCGATGATATGGGCCAACTGGAAAACGACGCTGAGGATGACCCCTGCAACATAGTGCATTACAAAAAAGCCTAATAAAATTTTATACCAGGCAATATCCAAGAACACCAAAGGAATAACGATCCATATGGTTACGTAAAGCAATTTTGTGACCACAAGCGTACTCCAATTAACGGCGGGACTGGGCAACTTTCCATAGGACAGTTTGCGTTTCATATACCGGTACATCTGCTGAAAATCGGTGGTTATCGCCCAGTTAAAGGTCAATAGGCCGTAAAGGAATACAGAATAAAAATGTTGGAAGCGATGGTGTTTTTTCCATTCGGCATGTTTTGAAAAACGTAGGATGCGACCTGCCTCCATATCCTCGTCATGCTCGTGTATGTTCGTATAGGTATGGTGTAGTACATTGTGTTGTACCTGCCAATTGTAAACGTTACCTGCCAAAATGTAAATACTGCTCCCCATAAGCTTGTTTACCCATTTTTTGTTGGAGTAAGAGCCGTGATTGCCATCGTGCATCACGTTCATGCCCACACCGGCCATACCAACGCCCATAACCATGGTCAACAATAAATTGGCCCAGTTGGGAAGCCCAAGGGTAAGGATTAAAAAATAAGGGGTGAGGAAAAGGGCGAACATGACTACCGTTTTCAGGTGTAATTTCCAGTTTCCGGTCTTTTTTATGCTATTTTCTTTGAAATATTCATTGACCCTTTTGTTCAAGGTCTTGAAAAACTGCGCGGAATCTTTACGGGAAAACCGAACGGGACTTGCATTCATAAAACTATTTTTTTGTAAATATAGGGGCAATCGTAGGAAAAGGTATGAAAGCTTTCTTAAAATGCTAAAAATTAACAAGCTCGAATATACTATTTTTGCGGCAGATAGCTGCTGGTATGAACGAAGAAACACTTTTCAGATATTTTCCGGAGATGACTCCCGAACAACGGGAACAATACCGACAATTGGCCCACCTTTATCAGGATTGGAACCAGAAAATAAACGTTGTTTCCAGAAAGGATATCGATGAGCTTTATCTAAGGCATGTCCTACACTCCCTGGGCATCGCCAAGGTACAACGCTTTCTTCCGGGTAGTACCGTATTGGATGTGGGTACCGGAGGTGGTTTTCCGGGAATCCCCTTGGCGATCATGTTTCCCGAGGTGCACTTTACACTTGTCGATTCTATCGGAAAAAAAATAAAGGTCGTAAACGAAGTAGTCAATGGACTTGAATTGAAAAACGTGTTCGCCATCAATGCAAGGGTAGAAGAACTAAAAGAACAGTTCGATTTTATTGTAAGCAGGGCGGTTGCCCCCATGCCGACCTTTACCCGCTGGACCAAGGGGAAAATAAAAAAAACCGCTGTTCATTCACGCCGCAACGGTATTCTCTATTTAAAGGGTGGCGACCTATCCGAAGAGCTGAAGGACTACCGCAACTCGCAGCTCTTTAATTTGACCGATTATTTTGAAGATCCCTTTTTTGAAACCAAAAAAGTCGTGTATCTCCCCATAAAATTTAAGGGAACTGCTGATTAAACCCGGTTTGCGCGTTGGAACTTTGTCATGAAATTCTAAAATGAAAAGAAAATCGAGTGTCTTCCGAATTGGGGCTCGGGATACTGCTGGTGCTGGCCAATAAGGGTTCAGGAGGTGCCGTATTGGTTTTACCAAAAATGATGACATGGCATAACTTTCCCTAGTTTTTGGAAACACGTTCCGCACCGCGAAACACTCCCTTTTTATCACCGACATTAAAGTCGCCAATAGTGGAGAAGCTTTGGGGGTCGGCATCCTGGAGCCATTGGTCTTGATAAAATACTTTTTTATGGTCCTTAATGTAGTACGTTCCGATAATTTCGGTGGTACTGGCATCAAGATCAACGGGTTCAGCCCCATAAAAGATACGCGCGCCTATTTGCACGTAGGCTTCGTTCAAAAGCCGTACCGTTTCACCGGGCGCAATAGGTATGGGAATTACATGGGTGTCTTCTTCGTTACCGGTATAATGGTTGACAAAAACGGTGTTTCGATCCATTGCATAATACCGTTCGTGTAGGATTTTAAAAGAACCGATGTCGGCCGATATGGACTTAAAGTTTGATAGGGCGTGGTAGTAAATGCTGTCCTTGTCCCTGCTGAAACTTTCCCCTAAGGTCTCAAAACTGTTATAATCGACGGGCACCTTTTGTTGACGGTAAAAAAAGTTTTCATCGTCTTTGGCCCAAAGGTAATCTATGGCTTCGTAGGTGGCGGGGTCTGCCCCTTCGATCTTAACAGGGACAATGCTTTTAATTTCGGCACCATATTCCTTGCTAAATTGATACACATGATTGCGGTCCAATCCTATCATGGACATGTAGAACCCTTCTTTGGCGTGAAATGTTTTTAGGTCAACTTTACCCTCGGCAATCGGGTGTTGCATAAAATAGGCCCGATGCTTGTCTGTTGCCAAATACCGGGTCAATACCTTAAAACTGGAAACATCCGCGTTCATAGGGGTATTTGCCAGTTCGAACCAGTTTCCCATGGGACTGTAGTTGATATCACTTTTCTGCTTGTTGTAGTAATGGCTGTCGGACTTTTTTTCGTCCACAGGATTGCCGAGCGGCGAGCAACTATTGATAAGCCATAATAGCGGGGCAAACACTATTTTTAGAAAGGTTTTCATTGTGATTCTTGTCATGATTCAAAGGAATGGTGATTTCGAACGGTATTCTTTAACGGGAAAACATGCAGGACATTGTATAGTGGCTAATTCCCTTTAAAATGAGCCGATCCAAGCTTGTTGGTTGTCCCTTTGTTTTTTTGCAAGCGTTTTGTGAAGGGATTATTATACCATTTCAAAGCAAAATGGTATCACGTATCGAACGTACACGGTTGACAAATCAAAAGGAAGCTGCATTGTTACCTATTTTGATAAGCCAGGTTAAATTCGATCAACAGGAAAATTGGCACAAAAAAGCCTTCGATGCGTTAGCGGCACCGAAGGCTTGATCGTTAAATGGTAGTTTCCTACTTGCTCCAGGGCGGTACCACATCGTTGGAACGGGCATAGGCGATCAATTGTCCCTTATGCTCCCCGTTGTGCTCCATAATGGCCAATAACCCGGCCAACATGTTCATTTTAGCGAAACCATAATCGACCTCTTCACTGAATTTGGCCGTCTTCACTTTTGTGATATGGGCAAGGGCGAATTCATTGGATTGCTTTAAAGCGGCTAAAATGTTGTCCTTTCCGGTTATTTTGGAAAGCCCCATCATGTCTACCGTTTCCGGTGGAGGAAAACCCATTTTCGACAGGATAAAGTAGTTGCCTCCGGCGATATGCAATAGTGCCTCTCCAACGGAGTTGACGCCTTCACTGGGGCGCCAGTTGTACTGGTCCTCTGAAAAGGCTTCAGCCAATTGAACTACTTGTGCCTGATTTCCCTGCAAAACTCCTTGAATGGTGGTCTGGGTCAGATTTTCCTGTGCCGATACCAAGCCCGAAAAGGCAAGGAATAGACAAATTGCGATTTTTTTCATTTTCTTATCGTTAGGGTTGCTGATGCTTTTATGGCCTCTCCATAGAAGCATCTAAAGGTACCTAAAATCATTGAGAGATCGGTCTTTACCAAATTAGGGGCTTTACCCAGGAAGCAATGATATCCAAGGAAACGGCCTCAGGCCAGTCCGTATGCCTTATCCTAAAAACGGATAGCGATAGTCCACCGGTGTAACAAAGGTTTCTTTGATCAAACGTGGGGACACCCAACGCAGCAAATTCTGTGCAGATCCCGCTTTGTCATTGGTGCCCGAAGCCCTGCCGCCACCGAAAGGTTGTTGCCCTACTACGGCCCCAGTGGGTTTATCGTTGATATAGAAATTTCCGGCACAATTTTGCAACACTTTCGTAGCTGTTTCAATAGCATATCGGTCGGTAGACAGTACTGCTCCCGTTAAGGCATATTCAGAAGTGCTGTCCACTAATTTCAAGGTATCCTCCCATTTCCGATCATCGTAAACATATACGGTTACCACAGGGCCGAACAGCTCGGTTTCCATGGTAGTATATTTGGGGTCGGTGGTGACGATCACCGTCGGTTCTACAAAATACCCCTTGCTCTTATCATAATTTCCCCCGGCAAAAATTTCGGCATTGGAATCTTTTTTGGCCTGGTCGATATAGCGGGCCAATTTATCGAACGACCCTTCATGGATGACGGCCGTTATAAAATTGGACATGTCCTCGGGAGAACCTGGGCGGTTAAAAGAGGCGATATCTTCCTTTACCAAATTTAAAATTTCGGTAGCCGTCGATTTTGGGAGGTACACTCTGGAGGCCGCGCTACACTTTTGCCCCTGAAACTCAAAGGCCCCTCTAGTAATTGCGGTGGCAACCTGTTTTGTGTTAGCGGAGGGATGTGCGATAATAAAGTCCTTTCCTCCAGTTTCCCCTACTATTCTAGGGTAGGTGCGGTAGGTATCGATATTGTTCCCGATCTGCTTCCATAGCGCTTTGAACACATGGGTAGAACCGGTAAAATGTAAACCTGCAAAGTCGGTACTAGCCAATACGGTGTCGGTAACCATTACCGGGTCGCCATAAACGACATTGATTACGCCATCGGGAAGTCCGGCTTCCTTAAAGACATCAACAATGACCTTTGCCGAAAAAATTTGGCTGTCGCTCGGTTTCCACACAACAACGTTCCCCATCATTGCGGCGCTTGCGGGAAGGTTTCCTGCTATGGCGGTAAAATTGAAAGGAGTAATGGCATATACAAAACCTTCTAGAGGGCGGTACTCAACCCGGTTCCAGATCCCTTCGGCCGAATCGGGCTGCTCCTCATAGATCTGGGACATGTATTCCACGTTAAAACGCAGAAAATCGATAAACTCACAGGCGGCATCTATTTCCGCTTGATGAATGGTTTTCGATTGCGCGATCATGGTCGCGGCATTGATCTTGGCCCGGTAAGGTCCGGCAATCAATTCGGCGGCCTTCAAAAAAATGGCCGCACGTTGCTCCCAAGCCAGGTCGGCCCATTGCCTTTTTGCTTCCAAACAGTTGGCGATCGCCTTTTCTACATTTGCTTTTTCGGCAATGTGATAGGTGCCGACCACATGCGCGTGGTCATGGGGTGGCGACATTGTTGCGGTATTGCCCGTTGTTATTTCCTCGTTTCCGATATACAACGGTACTTCGACTTTGCCGTTAAAATAGGCTTTATATTGTTGTAGCACCGACTCTCGTTCGGGAGACCCCGGAGCGTAAGCTTTTATAGGTTCGTTGAATGCGGTCGGTACTTGGAAAAATCCTTTGCCCATGGTTCACTGATTTTGAGTTTGTAGTTGGGACAAATTTAGCTTTAGTAAACGAGATTTAAAGGGAAGTATAACACCATTTTAACATTAAAACACTCAGAGCGTAATCGTAGTTGAGATTTCCCTGAGGGTCTATTGAAAATCATGTTGGGAAATTCCATACGGAAAGTAAAGAGGTCTAACACCCAGCGGTCCACTTTCTTTATCTTTTTTTCCTAGTGGTTCGGACGAACCTTTTATGGCAAATGGGTCCAATATTCAGGTAGTGCAATAGCGTTTACTTATGGTCCCAAAAGCAATGTTAATAATCGACTATCGATAGAGGAGTATGCGAAAAGAGCGTATTGCCTAATTCAATGCGAAGGGTGCACTGAACTTAAAAGTGGGAATGTATACTCTAAACTTTTCAGTGTTGCTGAAATTGACCATGTTGTAATGCCCTTTCATTGCACCTATGGGCGAGGCCAACAAGCAACCGGAGTTGTAGGTGTGGGATTCTCCAGGTTTTATTACGGGCTTTTTGCCGATTACGCCTTCACCATCCAAAATTTCCAATTCGTTGAGGGCATCGTATACTTCCCAATGACGCGAAGTGAGCTGTACGGAATCCTTACTTTGGTTTTCAATGGTAATGGTATACCCAAAAGCGAAGTGCATCTTGTAATTTTTGAAGAAGGTTCCTTCGAAACTGGTATTCACCGAAACTTTTATGCCTTTAGTAACCTGTGTAATCATAATTCTGCTCTTCTAAAACGTCATCATGCTCCCGGTGAGGAACACGGTGGCCGATATCACTACTAAAATAACGAATATGACGTTGAGAACGACATATTTTAAAATAGTTTTAACGCGGCCTTGTTGATAAAAATTGCGCATTGCTTTGTAAAGGTAAAACCCAAAAATCAATAAGAAGATACCGTTGGTGGTCTTGTTGATAAGGCTATCCAGTAAAAAGCTTATGGTCAGCAAGATAAACAACAGGGATTGATTGTGAAAGCTAAAGATCAAATGATCGGTGTACGTATGTTTTTTTCTGACATACAATATCCAAATGAACAGCGCGAATACCGGTAAAAAGAAAAAGATGAAAAAGGGTAGTTTGGAGATCAATGCACTGGCAAAGGTTCCCGGCCGTTTTGATACTTTTAGGGCACTCCTTGTCGCGTTAAAAACACGTTCGTTCTCAAAGGTGGCAGGTATGCCGTATTTTTTGTCGACATCGGAAAAACGATATACCTTATCCTTTCGGAGAAGGGTATTGAAAAATTTTGCTTTCCCGTTCAACCGGTCCCATAGCGGCTTGTCCGCAAATGTTTGAAAGTGCTTTTTCGGATCTCTCAGTACGATCGAATCGTTTTTATGTATCAACGCTTCAACGTTCCAATTGCCCAATGGTAGGGTGTCCCCATTTTTTTCGAGCCCTTCCTTTATTTTGTTCACCTCCAGGGAGTCGATCGCAAAGCTAAAAGGGCCGGTCATGTTGAACCCGGTATCACTATCCTCTCCAAAATGGTCAAGGTCGCTCAAATTTCCCGAAAAGCCGAGCATCAAAAAGTAGCTAATAGCCAAGCTCAATAAAAAACGGAACGGGTTGGTATATGAAGCCCGCTTTCCTGAAATATAATCTTTGGTGATCGTACCCGGGCGCAGTAAAAGGGTGGAGAGCGTTTTTATCAGTTTCGAATCATAGGATAACAGACTGGAAAAAAATTCGCTAAAAAAGTCTTTTAATGCTATTTTTTTGGTGCTGTTTACTTGGGAGCAATTGGGGCAATACCGGTCGCTGAGGGCCAAGGGGTGCTCGCAATTAAGGCAGCTGTTCCCGCGGTATTTTTGTTGGAATCGTCCCTTTGGGACAATGGTTGGTCTGGTACTCATGAATACGGACCTGTTGTATTGACCGATATTTTGGTTCGGTACTTGTTAATTACTGATGTTTCTGGCGTTGGCCGAACCGACGCCGATAATACTATCGTAGAGGTCTCCAAAATTTCTATAATAGACCAGAATCAAATAGGTGTTTTCGGTAAAATGAAAATTTCCTGAAATGGCGTTGAGGTCAACGGTACCATCCTCACGTTTTAGCACATATTTGTAGTTGTAAAACCCCTGTTTCACGATCATATCACCTTCCATCATGCCGTTTTCCTCGTTGTACGAAAGTTTATTTTCATCGGTCAGGGCATAGTTGTTGTACTTCCCGAACACGTATACGTCGTCAAGGTTCAGCAAAGGGTCGTACGGCAGGCTAAAATGCACCCTGGTATACTCGGCTTCCCTGGAATTGTCCTCGCCCTGCAGTGTTCTGATCACAAAATCGCCATTGATGTCGGGGTAGTAGGTGTAGGGCTCTTGTACCCGAAATCGGTCGCTGAACAGATAATGGTTGTACAGGTCTTTAAGCTCTATTCGGGAAATCACCGAACTTGGGGCCCTAAGGTCCTTCGTGTCAAAATTCAAGAATTCGTTACCGCCAAAAAAGCTGGTTTCCTTATCATATTTATAAACGAGTTCCTTCCCTAGCGTAAATTGTGGGGGAACGTTATAGATAGCAGAGGGCCAATAATAGTTCTGTATGATGGCTACTTTGACTTCTTTTTTCGGGTTGACCAATTGAAAATTGCCCGCGTTTACGCTAAATTGTACGACCTGTTTTTCGTTTAAAAAATTGAAATCGCGAGACCGTTTAACGGTGCCCCCTACTTTTACAAGATCTTTATAAACCACAAACCTTCGTGAAAACTGCAGTTCATAGCTGTTATCATAAATCTCGAGCACATAGTTGCCGCTCACTTTTAGGCTCACATTTTCATTGGGGATGGTAAGGCGGTAGTTGGAAAACGGCTGCAGGGTGGTGTAGCTATTTCCGTAATCGATAATACGCTGGTTATCGACACCTTTTAGGTATTGTGATTTTAACAGGTCCGACGGGGTCCAATCGTAATCGCAATGCACCAATTTATAATAATAATCGCTTTCACTGGCCGAAATATCGTCAAACTCCAAGTAGATCGGTTCGCCTATTTGCACCACGGGAAACTGGTCTCCCGTAGGTCCGCTCAAAATTACCGACTTAATATGTTCCGGCGGATTGATTTCTTCCTGCACCTGTCCAAAGACGGTGGGGACAACAAGTAACAATATGAATTGTTTAAGATAAAAGCGCATTTACAAGCAATATTTTGGGCAAAGGTAAACAAAAAGCGTACCAAGCAAATTTTGATCGTTATAAAGCCCAAATTTATATGCAATAATTATGAAAACGATCGTTTAAGTAGTAAATTTGCGCAACTTTTGATAACCTTAAAGGGCTACCACATATGTCTAAAGACATTCGAATAAAGAAGGGGTTGAACATTAACCTTGTAGGTGCTGCGGAACAAACCATTTCAAAAGCGGTTTTGAGCAATGTTTACGCCATCAATCTCGAAGATTTCCACGGAATAACACCAAAAATGCTGCTGAAGGTCGGTAGCGAAGTAAAAGCCGGAGAGGCACTTTTCTATAACAAGAACAACGAAAATATGTTGTTCGTATCACCGGTAAGCGGAGAGTTGGTCGAAATCGAGCGCGGAGCGAGAAGACGCATCCTGAGACTTAAAATTCTAGCGGATAAAGAGCAACAGCATCTCACTCACGACAGCATCGATATTGCGAAGGCATCGCCCGAAGCGATAAAGGCGGTATTGTTAAAGGCCGGATGTTGGCCTTTCATCAAACAGCGCCCCTACGATATTATTGCCGACCCGGAAAGTACGCCGAAAGCGATTTTTACTTCCGGTTACGTGACTTCCCCATTGGCGGCGGAACTGGATTTCACCCTAAAGGGAAAGGAAAAAGAATTACAGGCCGCGGTAAACGCGTTGAGTAAGTTGACCCCTGGAGCGGTACATGTTTCGGTAAGCAAGTCGGGAAGTTCCCCTCTGGCCGGGTTAAACGATGTAACCGTTCACAAGGTCTCAGGCCCGCATCCTGCAGGTTTGGTGGGAACACAGATTAATAAAATAAGTCCGGTAAACAAAGGCGAAACCGTTTGGACCGTAACGCCACAGGATTTGGTGATTATCGGGGAACTGTTATTAACAGGTCGTTTCAACCCGGAACGTATTGTGGCCTTGAGCGGTTCTTCCGTAAAGGCACCAAAATACTTTAAAACGAAAATTGGTACCGAGATCGCTACATTCTTGTATGCCAGTGGTGTCAATTCAGAAAATTTCAGGGTCATTAACGGCGATGTTCTTACCGGGGCCAAAAGTAGCCAGGACGGGTATCTAGGGTTCTATAACAATACTGTGACGGCCATTCCAGAAGGGAACGATTACGAACTCTTCGGTTGGAACAAACCCATTTTCAATAAAATTTCGACTACTCGGGCATTGACCTTTTCCTGGATGCAGCCTAAAAAGAAATATGACCTTACCACGAATACCAACGGGGAACACCGTGCATTTGTGGTTACAGGGCAATACGAACAGGTTTTTCCATTGGATATTTTTCCTATGCAGCTCTTAAAGGCCTGTATGGTGAAAGATTTGGATGAAATGGAGCAGTTGGGCCTTTATGAGGTGGCTCCCGAAGATTTTGCACTGACCGAGTTTATTTGCATATCAAAGCAGCCCCATCAGAAAATTATTCGTGAGGGATTAGATCTATTATATCAAGAAATAGGATAAAATATGAGCATAAAGTCAAAAATGCACGAGTTAAAGTTGAAGTATCAGGGCAAGAAAATGGCTCCTGCTTTCAACGCGTTTCATACGTTTTTGTTTACTCCGGACGAAACCACCCATGGGGTAGGTACCCATGTAAAAGGAGCGGATGACCTCAAACGGACCATGAATACCGTTATTATGGCCTTGGTTCCCGTGTTGTTGTTCTCTTTTTTCAATACCGGATACCAACATTATTCCGCAATCAACGGGTTCCCCGAAAATTTTTCGGTTATGGAGCATTTCCTTACCTGGGATAACTTTTGGTTGGGACTGATTACCGTACTACCCTTGGTTATCGTTTCCTATGGAGTAGGGTTGATCGTGGAATTTATTTTTGCGGTGATCAAGGGCCACGAGGTAGAGGAAGGTTATTTGGTTACCGGAATGTTAGTGCCGTTGATCGTACCCGTAGATACTCCCTTATGGATGTTGTCCGTAGCGGTCGTGTTCGGTGTCGTGATCGGAAAGGAAGTATTTGGAGGAACGGGAATGAATATTTTAAACCCTGCACTGACCATTCGAGCCTTTTTGTTTTTCGCCTATCCTACTTGGATGAGTGGCGACAAAGTATGGGTACACGGTGCAAAGGACGGGGTAACCCAGGCCGGTTCTGCCGATGCCATTACAGGAGAGACTATTCTAGGGTATCTGGCCCAGAACAAGGAAGCGGCATATGCGGCAAAATTTGATATTTCGGACATGTTCTTTGGTTTTATACCAGGGTCGGTCGGTGAAACTTCTACGTTTTTAATATTGCTCGGAGGATTATTTCTCATTTTTAGCAAGATCGCCAGTTGGAGAATCATGGTAAGTGCCGTGGTAGGCGCCTTGGCTATGGGACTTATTTTTAACGGTGTCGTAGATGCCGGTTGGATTCCGGAATACAGTAAGTTTTATGGTTTGATGCAGTTTGAATTTTGGAAGCATTTGATCGTGGGAGGACTTGCTTTCGGTATCGTGTATATGGCAACGGACCCTGTCACGGGATCCCAGACCACAAGGGGCAAATGGATTTATGGCTTTTTTATCGGATTCATATCCGTAATGATACGAGTGTTCAACCCAGGGTATCCCGAGGGCGTATTCCTCGCTATTTTATTGATGAATGTATTTGCGCCTACTATTGACCACTACGTGATACAGGGCAACGTGAAAAAACGAATGCGGCGATTAAAAAAGGCAACGATCTTCCCTAAGGATTCGGAAGGCAAAGCAGCTGAACTACAACCAGAAACAGTTTAATAATGGCAATTAACACGGATAAAAACGGATATACGGTGCTATTTGCGGTGATCATGGTGGTCGTCGTAGGTTCCGTGCTCGCATTTTTGGCTTCGGGGCTAAGCGACCGAATCAAAGAGAACGAACGTTTTGAAAAGCAACAGAACATTCTTTACGCCATGGGCGTAAACGAAAACACGCCGGACAGTGGGGTGAATTTTATTCCCACCGAGGTGGTAGAGGGCAAGTTCAACGAACGCATCACGGAACAGTATGTATTGGTGAACGGTGAGGTGCAAAAAGACGACCAGGCCTTCTTGCTCGATGTTAAAAAACAATTGGCCGCTTTTAAATCCGGTAAAGAAGCGCGACTACCGATTTTTGTCGGCGAAAAGGACGGTGAAAAGGTATACGTGTTGCCCATGTACGGTAAGGGACTGTGGGACGCCATATGGGGTTTCATGTCCGTGGACAAAAATATGGTGGTCCAAGGGGTCTACTTTGATCATAAGGGAGAAACGGCCGGACTCGGAGCCAACATTAAGCTTCGGTTTTTTATGGACGACTTTCAGGGGGAAACACTTTTGAACGGAAATAGCTATGCGGGAGTAGCGGTATCAAAGACCAACAACGACCCATTGAACGACGATAAGAAGGATAATGAGGTAGATGCCATTGCCGGTGCCACAATTACCGGTAACGGGGTTTCCGCGATGATCAAAGAAACCTTAAAAGCATACAAACCGTATTTAGAAACCATCAGAAATAACTAACCAATGGCTTTACTTTCAAAAAAAGATACGAACTTAATATTGGACCCGTTGGCGGACAACAATCCGATTACCATTCAGGTATTGGGTATCTGTTCGGCTTTGGCGATTACCGCCGAACTGCAAGCTTCTTGCGTAATGGCGGTTTCCGTAATTTTCGTGATGGGTCTGGGAAACATTGTAATTTCCTTGATGCGTAATGTAATACCCTCAAAAATCAGAATCATTGCACAATTGATCGTTGTGGCCACCTTGGTCATCGTAGTGGACCAAGTGTTAAAGGCGTTCGCCTATGAGTTGAGTAAAACACTATCCGTATTCGTGGGCCTGATTATCACCAACTGTATCATCATGGGACGTTTTGAGGCCTTTGCTCTCGGGAACGGCGTATGGCGTTCTTTTCTAGATGGTATCGGTAACGCCTTGGGATATGGGGTTATCTTGATTATCATCGGATTTTTTAGGGAGTTGTTGGGTTCCGGTACCTTGTTCGGTTTTCCGGTACTGGGCGATCCTATCGCAAAAACCGGACTATACGCTTTTGGATATGAGAACAACGGATTTATGATCATACCACCGGCGGCCTTGATCGTCGTAGGTGTCCTTATTTGGGTACAACGTTCCCGTAACCCTGCCTTGATCGAAGAAGCATAAATAAAAGAACTATGTTAGAGCATTTAGAATTATTTTTTAAGTCCATTTTTATCGATAACATGGTGTTCGCCGTGTTCTTGGGAATGTGTTCTTATTTGGCGGTCTCTAAAAAAGTAGCTACCGCTGTAGGCCTTGGTGCCGCCGTAATTTTCGTATTGGCGGTCACCGTGCCCTTGAACTGGTTGTTGGATCAGTACTTGCTGCGCGATGGGGCCTTGGCCTGGTTAGGACCTGAATATGCGGATTACAATCTTGGTTTTTTATCCTTTATCCTGTTTATCGCCACTATTGCCACCATGGTACAGTTGGTGGAGATCGTAGTGGAAAAGTTTTCACCGTCCCTTTACAATTCCTTAGGTATCTTTTTGCCGCTTATCGCGGTGAACTGTGCCATTTTGGGCGGTTCGCTTTTTATGCAGGCACGTGATATCCCTACCTTGGGCTTGGCACTTAACTATGGAATAAGTTCCGGTATCGGTTGGTTTTTGGCTATTTTGGCCATCGCCGCGATACGGGAGAAAATCAGGTATTCCAATGTGCCGGCACCATTGAGAGGGTTGGGAATTACGTTCATCATCACCGGTTTAATGGGAATCGGGTTCCAGAGTTTTGGAGGGATGCTTACCGGTGACAACGAGCCGCCCGAGGATGGTACGCCAGCTACGACAGCCGACAAAACCGAGGAAAAACCCCTGATCAAAAAAGAAATCGAGGAAGATGAAAAAGTAGTTTCCTATAACGAAGTAATACACAAATAACGATGATTCTAGCTACAAGTACTGGTGGTACCATTCTAATAACCGTCGTTGCCTTTTTGGTGCTGGTTCTATTATTGGTATCCTTATTATTGTTCACAAAGGAAAAATTATCCCCATCCGGTCCGGTTACATTGACCATCAACGGGGAAAAGAAAATAGAGGTGGCCTCCGGAGGTACCTTGTTGTCCACTTTGGGAAATCAGAAAGTATTCTTGCCATCGGCCTGCGGTGGTGGCGGTACCTGTATCCAATGTGAGTGTCACGTGCTTGCCGGTGGAGGAGAGGCGTTGCCTACCGAAACACCGCACTTTTCACGAAAAGAATTACAGCACGGTGCACGCTTGGCATGTCAGGTAAAGGTAAAACAGGATATGGAGATCACCATACCCGAGGAGGTTTTCGGTATAAAGAAATGGGACGCAAAAGTCGTAAGGAACTATAACGTAGCCTCTTTTATCAAGGAATTTGTAGTTGAAATTCCTGAGGATATGGGTTATAAAGCGGGCGGATACATCCAGATCGAAATACCGCCATGCGAAATAAAATATGCCGATATCGACATTACTGCGCATCCGGAAGAACACGATACCCCTGATAAATTTCAGGCGGAATGGGACAAGTTCAATCTTTGGCCGTTGACAATGAAAAATCCGGAAACGGTAGAGCGGGCGTATTCTATGGCCTCTTTCCCTGCGGAGGGACGTGAGATCATGCTCAATGTACGTATTGCCACCCCGCCTTGGGATCGATCTAAAAACGGTTGGATGGACGTAAATCCAGGTGTTGCCTCGTCCTATATCTTCTCCTTAAAGGAAGGGGATGATGTGGTCATTTCAGGACCTTACGGTGAATTCTTTATCAACGAATCCGATTCCGAAATGCTTTACGTAGGTGGGGGAGCGGGAATGGCACCTATGCGATCTCATCTGTACCACCTTTTTAAAACATTGAAGACCGATAGAAAAGTGACCTATTGGTATGGAGGTCGTTCAAAGCGGGAGCTATTTTATATCGACCATTTTAAACAGTTGGAGAACAGTTTCCCGAACTTCAAATTTTATTTGGCGCTTTCCGAACCGTTGGAAGAGGACAATTGGAAGGTGAAAAAGGACATTAATGACGAGGGGGATGGCTTTGTAGGGTTCATACACAATTGTGTTATCGATAATTACTTGAACCATCACGAGTCGCCAGAGGATATTGAACTATACTTCTGCGGACCACCATTGATGAACAAGGCCGTTCAAAAAATGGGAGAAGATTTCGGTATTCCCGACGAACATATCCGATTTGACGATTTTGGAGGGTAATACCATCCCTTTACACATGGGAAGTACCTATATGGGTGCTCCAAATGGAATGAATTAAAACATTAAAGCCGATAGTCCACTATCGGTTTTTTTGATGAATCTTGTGAACATGAAGGCGCTGACCGATCAGGAATTACATAATTTGGCCATGAACATCGTGGGTCACCGCCTAGAAGAGGACGGTTTCGAGTTTATGGCGGTAAACAGCGAACTGAAAAAGAATCCGCAGTTTGTTTGTTTGCGCGATAAAAAATTGCACTTTGTAGTGGTGAAGAGTATCGCGTACCCTGGAGATCCAAAGGATATTGAGCTATACCGTGGCGATCTTTTAAAAATGAAGGAGCATGCCCTAAAATTTGAAGCGGATACCTATTTCGCTCCTGTTGGGCTGGTAAATGCTACGGATTACGAACTTCCCGTATATTTGAACGAAGAATATATTGTCGACTATGATGGACTCATACCAATTTAATGCCGCTTGCTCCTCTTTAAATAGGCCCTATCGGAAAAGAGCGGGTTTCGGTCGCTTTCTTATGTACTTCTTTGTTTGGTGTCTTCTTTGGAGCGTTACGGGATGTGCACCTGCGGAAAAGCCTATAGTTCAAAATGAAGCTACCGGAGGAGCTTTGGGGACCTCTTATAGCATCATTTACCAGTCCGATAGAACCTTGGATTTTCAGACCGCTATCGATTCTGTTTTCGAAGTAGTCAACCGATCGTTGTCCACCTACATCCCCGATTCCGATATTTCAAAGATAAACGCCGGGGATACCACCGTGGTGGTCGATACCATGTTCAAGGAGGTTTTTCGCCTTTCCAAAGAAATCCACCAAAACACCGATGGCTATTTTGACCCCACGGTAGGGGTTTTGGTCAACGCCTGGGGATTTGGCCCTGGTAAAGCCGTTGTTATGGATAGCGTTCGGGTGGATAGCCTGTTGCAGTACGTAGGCTTTGATAAGGTAGGCCTCACGGAAATGGGTACGGTAGAAAAGGCGCATCCCAATGTGTATTTTGATTTCAATGCGATCGCTAAGGGGTACGCTATAGATCGTTTGGCCCTTTTAATGGACCAAAGGGGCATTGCCGACTATTTGTTGGAGGTAGGCGGTGAACTGGTCGCAAAAGGAACGAACAAGGTGAAGAAGAAACCGTGGACGGTCGGTGTGGACGACCCGCAGGTGGAAGAGGGCAGAAAATTAAAACTGTTGTTGCGCCTTACCGATAGGGCCCTGGCATCTTCAGGAAACTATCGAAAATTTCGGGTCGATACGCTTACCGGAAAAAAGTATGTGCATACCGTAGACCCGAAAACGGGTTTTACCAAAAGTGCGAACACTCTTGCCGCTACCGTTTTGGCCGCTGATTGTGCTACAGCGGACGCCTATGCGACGGCTTTTATGGCCATGGACCTTGACGATGCATTGTCGCTCATTTCCCGACAGAACGACTTAGAGGCTTATATCGTTTATTTGGAAAGGGGCGTTACCAAGGAATATATGACCGACGGATTTCGGGAGTTGGTGGTAACGGACTAGTTTTGATCGGCCTTACTTTCGAACAACGGGAATGATCTCGCCCTTGGCCAATCGGTAACGTTCTACATCGGCAGCTGAAAGTTGATCGGTATAATCGATTTCCGATACGGTAAACCCTACCGAACGTAAGGTGTCAAAATAATCCCTTCCGTAAACACGAACATGATCGTATTGCCCAAAAATCATGGCCCGTTCCTTTTTATCGGTAATGCTATCGTCCTCAAAGGTTTTCTCCCTTGTCAAATCCTGTGGGATTTGAAAAACGCCCCATCCACCGGGCCGTAATACCCGGAACAGTTCCTGCATGGCCTTCCTATCGTCAGGTATATGTTCCAAAACGTGATTGCAAAGGATAAGGTCGAAGCTATTGTCCTCAAAGGGGAGGTCGCAAATATCGGCCTTTACGTCGGCCAATGGCGATAGCAAATCTGTGGTGGTGTACTCCAGATTGGGCAATTTTCGAAAACGTTTGTAGAACGCCTGTTCCGGAGCAAAATGCAACACTTTGAGTTTATCGGTAAAAAACGGTGTTTCTTGTTTTAAATAAAGCCAAAGCAGGCGATGGCGTTCCAGGGAGAGCGTGGAGGGCGAAAGAACGTTCGCTCGCGGACGTTCGTAACCATAGGGTAAAAATTTACGGAACCTCTTCCCATCGATCGGGTCGGTGTAGGTATTGCCCCGATAGTAGAGCGCAAAGATCGGGCGCACCCAATAGCTAAGGCGAATGAGTAAGGGCCTTGGAATACGGTTTAAAATAAAGCTGAATAGTTTTGACACGCTTCGTGGGATTGTTCCGCTCGGGTCCGTCGATCAGGAGCTTCTAAATTCGTCCTCTTCGTCGCTTTGAATGCCCAAAGCATCGTATATATATTGAAAAGTGGACAGCAGTTCGGGTTTTCCGTTCACGATAGCCACATCATGCTCAAAATGGGCACTTGGCTTTCCGTCGGCCGTCAAAATGGTCCAACCGTCCTTCAGTTGTTTGATGCGGCGGGTTCCCATATTGATCATAGGCTCTATGGCAACGACCATTCCTTCGGCAAATTTTTTCCCCCTACCGCGTTTGCCGTAATTTGGCATTTCCGGACCTTCGTGCAATTTGGTTCCAAGGCCATGTCCCACCAATTCCCGAACTACACCGTAGCCGTTGCTTTCGCAGTGGTCTTGAATGGCATAGGCAACATCGCCAACGCGATTTCCTACCCTGAATTGCCGGATGCCCAGGTAGAGCGACTCTTTGGCGACCCGCAATAGTTTTTTGGTTTCTTCGGCAACTTCGCCTACTTCGAACGTATAGGCGTGATCACCATAATAGCCGTTTTTTAAGGATCCGCAATCGACGGAAATAATGTCCCCGTCCTTAAGGGGCTCTTTGTTGGGAATGCCGTGTACCACTTGGGCATTGGGGCTCATGTTCAGGGTATTGGGAAAGTCGTACATTCCCAAAAATCCAGGTTCGGCTCCCTGCTCGCGAATAAATTCTTCCGCGAGCTTGTCCAAATACAGTGCGGTCACCCCAGGTTTGATTTCGGCTGCAAGCATGCCCAAAGTCTTGGAGACCACCAAGGCACTTTCACGCATTAGGGCGATTTGTTCCGGCGTTTTAATTTTTATCATAGGACACAAAGGTAAAGATTTCGACCAAGGGTCATACCAACGATTTTTGTGTCATTTCCTCCGGTTGTGCGATGCCCAACAACGCCAAAATGGTCGGTGCAATGTCGCCCAACACCCCATCGGCTATCTTGGTCAGTTCCCGATCTACCAGTATCAGTGGTACGGGATTGGTGGTATGGGCCGTATTGGGGCTTCCATCGGGATTGACCATGGTATCGCAATTGCCGTGATCGGCGATAACAATGGTGCTGTAACCATTTTCAAGCCCCGCGGTAATAACGGCCTTCGCGCAATCGTCCACTACTTCGCAGGCCTTTACGGCAGCTTTCATATCACCGGTATGGCCTACCATATCGGGATTGGCAAAGTTCAAGCATACAAAATCGGTAGCCCCTTTTTGCAGTTCGGGAATAATGGCGTCCCGAATGTCATAGGCACTCATTTCCGGCTGTAGGTCATAGGTAGCTACCTTTGGGGAGGGGCATAAAAGGCGTTGTTCCCCTTCAAACGGCGTTTCCCGTCCTCCGTTAAAGAAAAAGGTAACATGCGGGTACTTTTCCGTTTCCGCAATACGGATCTGTTTTTTTCCGGCCTTGGCCAAAACTTCACCAAGGGTGGCGGTAATATTATCTTTGTTGTAAACCACATGTACCCCTTTGAACGATTCGTCGTAATTGGTCAGTGTAACGTAATGTAAGAGTAGGGGTTTGGTTCCCTGCTCGGGAAACTCCGCCTGGTTGAGCATCTGTGTAAGTTCTCGGCCCCGATCGGTCCTAAAATTAAAAAAGATGACCACATCCCCTTCATTTATGGTGGCTAGGGCGTTCCCCTCGTTATCGGCCGCAACAATGGGTTTTATGAACTCATCGGTAATCTTGTCGTTATAGCTTTGTGCTATGGTTTCCGAAATGTTGGTCGATTTAGCGCCTACGCCGTTTACCAACAGGTCATAGGCCAGCTTCACCCGTTCCCAGCGCTGATCACGGTCCATAGCGTAATACCTTCCGATAACCGAGGCAAGCTTGGCATTTTTGCCTTCACAAAAAGCCGCTACCGTATCCAAAAAACCTTTTCCGCTTTTTGGATCTACGTCCCTACCATCGGTAAAGGCATGTATGAACATTTCAGGTACACCAAAATCGTCTCCCGCCTGTATCAACCCTTTCAGATGTTCAATATGACTGTGAACGCCCCCATCGCTGACGAGACCCAAAAAATGTACCGGTTTGCGGTTTTCTTTAGCATAGGCAAATGCGGTTTGAAGTACCGCTTCGTCCTTTAAGGTGTTTTCTTTTACGGCCAAATTTATCTTGGCAAGGTCCTGATACACGATCCTACCGGCACCAAGGTTCATATGCCCCACTTCACTATTTCCCATCTGGCCCTCGGGCAACCCTACGTTCATTCCATCGGTGAGCAGATTGGCATTGGGGTATTCTTTATAAAGACTGTCTATAAAAGGAGTGTGGGCCTGTGCAATGGCCGAAACGGAAGGGTCCGGAGATTTTCCCCAACCGTCCAAAATCATCAGTACAACTTTTTTGTTCATGCTATCAAATTTAAACAGCTTCAAATGTAGCCCTCTTTCCGAAGTTATTCAACTAATTGTCCATCGCTTTTTACCTGCGTGAGCCACAGAAATGCATAGCACTTCTTTGGACTATTTGGATTGAAGCAAAAATCAGTAATTAAACAGCTTTAAAAGCCAGAAAAGACTTTTTAAACTTCATGGTAGGGTTATTAGAGCAAAAAAGACGAAACCAGTACCGTAAAGGGGAACTTTTGAACCGATTTAAAACAACCATTCAAGAAGCTTTCATATAATACCATTTTAACTTTGAAATGGTATAAAGGGAAACGAAGTATGCGGACCATTATGTTAATATTGAGTCAATTAACAGTTTTGGTGAAACAAAAAAGAAATAAAGCAGTCTTTATATATAGTAAGGAAACAAATTCATCAATCAGCCTATCTTATGATAGGTCTAAATCAATTATTATGAGAAAAACAGCAGTATGCTTGGGCATGGCCCTAATGACAATGTTGACTGGTTCACTTATGGCAAATGCCAATGAATCTTCGTCCGAAACGCAACCATTGGCGGTTTGTTCCGTTAAGATCAATTCTTTTTGTAAGGCGATAGTGCAAGGAGATACCGCAACGGTTAAACGGTTGATCGCACTTGGGGAAGATGTAAACCAAAAATCTTTAGGGATGACACCTGCCATTTTTGCCGCCCGTTTCAATAAGGTTGAAATACTTCAATTACTGATTGAAAATGGGGCCGATCTCGGCCAAAAGTGTGACAAGGGATGGACGATTAAAAAACATGCGGAACTTTCCAAGGCGACGGATGTTTTGGCGGTATTGGAATCAAAAATGTAATACCATTTTAAATGGTATAAGAACACTTTAGTGTTTATTTACCCGAAAGCCCCCTAAGATAATGTTCTTAGGGGGCTTTTCAATATCGGTTCGTCTACCGTCGAAATGGCTTGTAACGTTCAGGCGAATACTACCGATTCCTAATTAAAATGAACCATTGGTATAACGCCCGTTTTACACGTGTCGACAGTAAACTTTTATGGCGCGCGGCGTATTACCAGTGTTCTCGCAAAAGCAATTACGTAAAAGCGACACCATAAACCATTTAAAAGTTAAAATGGTATTAGTTCACCGATAGCTATTAAAATTCAAAGCCGTTCATGGCCCGATCCATTAAGGCGTAAACTGCCATAAACAGCATAAATGCCGCGAAAATGGAATAAACCTTTAGCAGAACAACGGCCAGTAGCGGTCTGCAATCCTGAAAAGCCTGTGCATACAGGTTGCGAAAGTGTATTAGTGTTCCCATTATAGTTTGATTTAAAAGATTAAACAACGCTATAAGGGTTAAATCTGAGGCAATATAAGTCTTTGGGACGGGTTAAAAGTAACTAAAAAAAGAGAGAAAAATAGGTGATTATCAATTAATTAACATGCTGTTCGTCGAAAATACGGCGCAGTTGGTCGGAAGTTTTATGATTGTTTTCATATCCGCTATCAGACGAATAGCATGGAACAGTATTACGCTTTTTTATATTTTGCGATCGCTTCCCGTATTTTTTGGATGCGATTTTCGGGATCGGGGTGGGTACTCTGAAATTCCGGTACGCGGTTCGGGCCGGCAGCGGCCTTTAAAATTTTCATAACGGTTATCATTTCTTCCGGATCGTAACCTGCCTGAATCATGAACAGCACTCCCAGTTCGTCACTTTCGAGTTCGTCGCCACGCCCGTTTTTTAATAAGGTGTTTTGCCCGATTCCGTTTACGAGCCCTCCCATGTCGCCTCCTACCGAAGCGCCCATGCTTACCGTACGCCAAAAATCGCTTTCTGCAATACGTTCGGCCGAATGCCTTCCGATAACGTGCCCAATTTCATGTCCCATGACTCCTGCCAATTGGGCTTCGTTAAGTTGCGAAAACAGGGCGTAGGTAATAAAACACTGTCCTCCGGGAAGTGCAAATGCGTTAATGGCCTTATCATCGGCCAATAAATGAAAATCGAATTGATAAGGAGTGTCACGCGCCAAACTACTGTTTACCAGTTTCTTTCCCACACCGTCAACGAACGCCTGCAATCTTTCATCGGGATAAAGCCCACCATGTTGCTGCGCCATTTGCGGGGCGCTTTGAAGGCCTATCGCAATTTCTTGTTCCGGACTCATATTAATGGTCTGTACGCGACCGGTATACGGGTTCTCCTCTTTGCTATTGCATTTTTTGACAAAGGCAAAGGCCACTATGGCCAAGCCTATAAAAATCCGGATTTTCCAACTACTTCTTCTCATATTGACCGATTGTGATAGGGTTCAAGATACAAAAGACTTACAGAAGTTCTTTATTGATATCCAAGATATTGTCTTGGATATAGTTTGTTAGAAAACCATTGGTAAAATGTTCGCTCCCGATAAAATCTTCCTGTTCCAATAAGGTCAAAATATTCTTTTTCCTGAACTGTGTAAGCATGGGGACGGACAAGGGTGCAAAACTGTAGTGCCAGGGCTCGAACTTGAATCCCTTTCTTTTTGCGTCATCGGTATACACCAGATAAAAATCGAAGGTATTCGCATGTTCGTCCATCCATTTTTTGAAATCCTCATAAGGTCCGCCTGAACCAAATTTACTGGGCACCAAAACATCGCCCGTTACGGTTTTGTTTCCGTCTACCAAGTCGATATCCGTTCCCCAATGATGACGGCTCGTGCCCGGTATGGTGGAATATTCGATGATTTTATCGATTGCGGCCATCGGGGTCAGGTTATCGTCATCGGTGTACCGAATGAACTTTCGTTCCCAAATGCTGGCCTGTCTTTCAAAATTTCGGTAACTGGATACTACCTTTAAATCGATCCCATCTTCATAAGCGGCCTTTTTCATTTCTACAAAGGCATCATGGGCGGTCGCCCTGAGGTTGATTCCTTTTCCGAAAAGAGCGATGTCGGTTTTACCCATTAGTTCCAAGACGGAATAGGAAACTTCTTGTGACATTGCAATCTGGGGTACGGTAGCTAAGGCAAGGCCTGCGGCACTACTTTTTTTAATGAATGACCTTCTTTGCATAATCGATGGTTTTTTTTGGATAGTTTATAATTTAAATAGCAATGGTAAAGGATGAAAATGATGTCGTTTTTAGCCGAGCAATTACGTGATGATTCCCAAAGTTACTATTTTTCTTGTTGTTGTTTTGCTTAAGTTCAACTATCGTACCAAAGACAGCATATATGGGAATTGACCATACGTTTCCTTATTGGTTCAATGAAAGAAACCCTTGATGTTTGATGCCAATATCGCTCAAGGTTAGAATGTAAAAGTAAATACCGTCCGGCAATCTTTTTTGGGATCGCACTATAGCGGTTCCATTGGAGTTACCGTCAAAGGTATTCTCATAATTTTGTGCGGTATATACCAGCCTTCCCCATCGGTTGAAAATCTGAAGTTCATTGTTGGGCGAAAGGGATATGGCATCAAAATAGAGTACATCGTTTACCCCATCCCCATCTGGAGTTACCAAATAATTTCCAAGATCGATACTATCGGTACTCAAACTGCTACCAAAGGTAATGGCGGAATAGTCGTCCGGTACAAAAGGATCCGAGCGTAGTTCCCCCTCGGCCAAAGTACCCGTAATAGTGTTACCGCCTAAATTCTCCCAAGTACCGTTTTGGGTATTCCAACCTACGATTCGGATGTCCGCTACCCTTGAAATAAAGGTACCGAGATTACTGGCATTGTCCCAGGTCAGTGCGATACGAACGGTTTCCGAACTGTCCAAGTCCCAAAATTCATAGGTGCTGACGCCGGTAAGGATATCCGTTCGTTGCGCGGTGTCGAACGAAACGGGAAAAGTAGATGGCGTGTTGGGGTCTTCCAAAAAATAGGCACATTTGGCCCTTGTGGTGGTATTTTCTGAAAACAGCTCTAGCGGTCGCAACTTGTCGGCATCGCCAATGGGAAACAAAAAACGTTGCTTTCCGTTGCTTGCGGCATATCCGTCTACCTTGGTATTGTCTTCTGCGCCCGTGTAGAAAGCATCATTGATAAAATCGTGGGAGATATCGGTCAAACTTCTAGGCGTAAAAACGTTGCCTACTATATAATTGCTATTGTTGGTCACTCCAACACCTACTTCCAAAAACAGGTCTTGGGTCACTACAATCTCCATATCTTCAAAAATAGGTCGAAATGCTCCGGAAATGATGAGGTCGTTTTCATTATAAAAACCGGCAAGACCACTATTGTCATCGGAAATACCATCGTTAATAAAGTCGTTATGGAACCCAATGGCCCCTTCCGAATGAATTTTGAAGTTTCCGAAGTTGTGTAAGGGCTCCTGCGCCCAAGCCCCCGCGAACGATAGCAACGCTAGCAAAAACAAGCCTTTGGTTTTAAGCCATTGGCACGGTATGTCCTTATCGGTACGCTTCATAAATGACTAGGATTCCACTGGTAAAATTATCGGTGCTAATGGTAAAACCATCGGTGTTAAAACTAGAAATGCTTGCCGTGGTGAGTCCCAGAAGGTCCCCATTGGTATTGGCATAGCGCAAACCAATACAATGTGTGCTGGAAGCATATCTTGTAATATCGTTTACGGAGTTGCCGTTCGCACCGTTAAAAATCACCTGTTGCGCGTTGGTCGCCCCGTCGTTTCGGGCAAACCCTTTCATGGAACCGTGAACGTTGATCGCGGTATTGTCATTATTGTCGCCGCCATTGTCGGCATTGATATCCGAACTGGTAATATTGGCGTAGGCGGTAAACGTGATCGAAGAGGGTTGAAAAGGAAGACCGGATATGATTACATTGCCCGTTGCGTTGATCAAGAAACTCCCGACATAAAATTTTGCCGAAGCATCTTCGGAAGAAGGGATTGCGGTAAAACCCGTAGCTGTGTTCAGGTACATCTTTTCTTCATCGGAATTATAGATCAACGATCCTTCCACAGGGTTTGTAATGGTCGCCATTTCTGCCGTGGTCGCCTGTACCAACCCTAATAGTAGTCCACCATCAATTTGTGCCTCTGCCGTTACAATGGCAAACAACATAAGTGTCAAAAGGCTTATTTTTTTTATCATGTTATTTTTTTAAAGATCAAGAACCGTAAACATAAATTCGGAATCGAAACGACTTCTATCGGTTCCGCCATTGTCGTTATCGCCAACGATTACCTCAAAACTGGAATTGGTTTGGTTGGTGTATGATATCCCCGGGTCGTCATTCCCGGCGCCACCTCTTCCCGGTTGTGAGAGTTGAATGATGTAATTGGCATCGGAAACGGTGCCCGAAGGTAAATTTACCCGATATCTTCCCGTTCCCAATTTGGTTACCGTAATTCCGGTGGTTACTTTGGTAAGCCCCCCAGCGGCCGATATCTTTCCAAAGGCTTTAATTGGACTTTCGTAAAAAGCGCCACCGTTTGCGCCTGCGGATATGCTGTTGTTCGTTTCTGCACCGATGACGTTCGCGGTTTGGGAAGCGTTGTCCTCGTTGGTGTAGGTAATCGTACCGGTTGCCGTGGCTTGACTTAGGTTTGTCGTTGTCTCGGTAGTGGCAGGTAAGGTCACACTATTACCACCGGTACCTGTAATACTTAAAGTATTCCCCGATAGGGATAATGTTTGAATTTCGTTGGTAGTACTGGCATCGACCTCGGTAAAAGTGTTGGCTATGATGTACGGGTCTCCGGTGATCCCGGTCCCTGATACTGAAATATCACTACCTGCGGTGACCAGGGTTTCCGAACCGTTGGCGGTAGGCAGTGTCACGCTATTCGATCCCGTTGCGGGATTGGTAAGGGTCAAGGTGTTGCCCGAAAGATTAAGGTCCGTAAGTTCGTTGGTAGTACTGGCATCGACTTCGGTAAAGGTGTTGGCGATGATGTACGGGTCTCCGGTAATCCCGGTCCCCGATACGGAAATATCACTACCTGCGGTAACCAGGGTTTCCGAACCGTTGGCGGTGGGCAGTGTCACGCTATTCGATCCCGTTGCGGGATTGGTAAGGGTTAAGGTGTTGCCCGAAAGATTAAGGTCCGTAAGTTCGTTGGTAGTGCTGGCATCGACCTCGGTAAAAGTGTTGGCGATGATGTACGGGTCTCCGGTAATCCCGGTGCCCGATACCGAAATATCGCTACCTGCGGTGACCAGGGTTTCCGAACCGTTGGCGGTGGGCAGTGTCACGCTATTCGATCCCGTTGCGGGATTGGTAAGGGTCAAAGTGTTGCCCGAAAGGCTGAGGTCCGTAAGTTCGTTGGTGCTATTGGAGTCGCCATCCTGAATATTGATAGTGGTATTGTTTCCTCCTGAAATTTCAATGCTCACGGACTCATTTGCGGTAACCACCGAACTGCTCAGATCTTGATTATCCGTTCCGACCGCTGAGGCCGCCACCCAATCCGTACCGGTAGCGGTGGAGGTCAATACTTGACCAGAAGTTCCGGCATCTCCATCCTTGTCCTCGAAACTTCCGTCGAGCCGCATGTTGCCCGCAACTTGCAGTGCTTCGTCCGGAACGGCCGTACCGATACCGACATTACCGGTAGCATCGATTCGTAACGCTTCGGTCCCCGCAGTACTAAAACCAAGTTGATCGTTGGCGGCCCGGAACATTCCCGAATTACCATCATTGTTAAAGCGATAGGAGGGCGCGTTTGCGGTACCGTCGGCATTGGCAAAGGATGTTGCCCTAACTTGACCGGTAACCTGTAATTTGTGCGTAGGCGCATCGGTACCGATACCCAAACGGTTGTTTGTACGGTCCCAAAAAAGTTGTCCGTTGTTTTCATCAGGTTCTCCCGAAGTTCCAGCGAAAAATACCGATCCCGTGGTTCCGGTATGGTTAAGGGTATTGGGGTCTGCCCAGGCCAATGTTCCCGAAGTATTGGTGGTCAGTACTTGTTCGTTCGCGCCAGGGGTAATCTCTAGGGTTACATTCCCTAAAAGGGCATTGGAATCCCCACCGACCGTTAGACTGGCGGAAGAAATATTTCCGTCCCCCACAGCGGTAACCGGATCGATTTCCAAAGAACCGTCAGCGGCTTGTGTCAATCCTGTACCGGCAACATTGGCGTTGATCTTGGTTCTGTCTATGGCATCGTCCGCTATGGAAAGGCCAACGTTAGCAAATGTTGCGTTCGTTCCTCCGGTTACCGTGATTCCGGTTCCGGTAACATTTCCGGCAGCAAGTCCATCGACATAGTTTTTGGTAGCAACGTCTTGCGGATTTACGGGGTCATTTACGCTAGTGATACTATTACCGCCCATGGTAAGGGGGCCGGTCATGGCATCGCCGATAATATTGACATATCGGGCATCCGCGGTAGAAAGGTCCGTGGTCACTTCTTGCCATCCGGTAGCATCATCATAGATAAAAGCCACCCCGTTCCTATCTGAATTTGGTGCTACTTCTCCCGATACGATGTATACATCGGCATCTGTTCCGGTCGCCGGTAAATCTGCTTCCAAACCGGTGCTGACGCTGGATAGTACTACGGCCACGTTACCGTTTGCGGCAGGGCTAACACCATTCACACTTCTTACGATATTTGAAATGGTAGTGGTACCACCTCCTTCGTCGGAATAGATTAACGTACTTTCTGCTCCTGCGGGACTGCTCAGCCCGGTAATGGTTTCATCGATTTCAACGGAGGTCCCGTCCGCTTCCGTTACCGTAGCGATGCGGTTACCATTGATAAGGTTGGTTATTTCAAAAGATGCGATTTCACTGTCGACATAGGTCTTTACCGCATTCTGGGTCGGGAACAGTGCATCGGAAGTTCCGAGCGCGGTATCGGTGGATTTGTTGGCAGTGTCCTCCTTTAGGGCTATGGCGTTGGTATTGGCGGTGATGTCAGCGGATTCCTCAAGTGCGGAAAGGTCCGCGCTAAAGGAGGTGGTCCCCTCATCTACGGTCAGGTCGGTACCATCAAAGCTTACCCCTGTGATATCGTCGTCCGCTGTTGCGGTGATTTGCCCGTCCACATAGGTTTTTACGGCGTTCTGTGTCGGGAATAACAAATCGGAAGCGCCAAGGGCCGTGTCCGTAGATTTGTTTGCAGTATCCTCTTTTAGTGCTATTGCCGTTGTATTGGCGGTAATGTCCGCGGATTCCTCGAGAGCGGAAAGGTCCGCACTAAAAGAGGTGGTCCCCTCATCCACGGTCAGGTCGGTACCGTCGAAGGTGACGCCCGTGATGTCGTCATCGGCGGTTGCGGTGATCTGTCCGTCCACATAGGTCTTGACCGCGTTCTGTGTTGGGAACAGTGCATCGGAAGTTCCGAGCGCGGTATCGGTGGATTTGTTTGCGCTGTCCTCCTTAAGGGCTATTGCCGCATCGGCGTCCGCTTCGTTGGTATCGACATCGGCCTGTACCGCAGCAATGGCGGCGTCCGCATCCGCCTCGTTGGCGTCCACATCGGCCTGAATGGCGGCCTCTGCCGCCGTGGCCCTTGTAATCTCGTTGTTGATGGCCGTGGTATTGGCGGTAATGTCCGCGGATTCCTCGAGAGCGGAAAGGTCCGCGCTAAAGGATGTGGTCCCCTCATCCACGGTCAGGTCGGTACCGTCGAAGGTGACGCCCGTGATGTCGTCATCGGCGGTTGCGGTGATCTGTCCGTCCACATAGGTCTTTACGGCGTTCTGGGTAGGGAACAGTGCATCGGAAGTTCCGAGCGCGGTATCGGTGGATTTATTGGCGCTGTCCTCCTTAAGGGCTATTGCCGCATCTGCGTCCGCCTCATTGGTATCGACGTCGGCCTGTACCGCAGCAATGGCGGCGTCCGCATCCGCCTCGTTGGCGTCCACATCGGCCTGAATGGCGGCCTCTGCCGCCGTGGCCCTTGTAATCTCGTTGTTGATGGCCGTGGTATTGGCGGTAATGTCCGCGGATTCCTCGAGAGCGGAAAGATCCGCACTGAAAGAGGTGGCCCCCTCATCTACGGTCAGGTCGGTACCGTCAAAACTTACCCCTGTAATATCGTCATCGGCGGTTGCGGTGATCTGGCCGTCCACATAGGTCTTGACCGCGTTCTGGGTCGGGAAGAGTGCATCGGAAGTTCCAAGCGCGGTATCGGAGGATTTGTTTGCGCTGTCCTCCTTAAGGGCTATTGCCGCATCTGCGTCCGCTTCGTTGGTATCGACGTCGGCCTGAATGGCGGCCTCTGCCGCCGTGGCCCTTGTAATCTCGTTGTTGATGGCCGTGGTATTGGCCGTAATATCGGCGGATTCCTCGAGAGCGGAAAGATCCGCACTGAAAGAGGTGGTCCCCTCGTCCACGGTCAGGTCGGTACCGTCGAAGGTGACGCCCGTGATGTCGTCGTCGGCACCCGAAATGGCAAGATCGGTCGCAACTTTTAGCTCATCAATAGCTTCTTGAACGGTACTGGCGGAGAGGCCCGATGCCGTATTGTCAAAAGTATTTGATGCGGCCCGAGTATCCACCAAGATTATGGTACTGCCATTGTTTGTAAAGGAATAAGTGCTGTCGCCATTATCTGCCAAGGAAGCTTTGGAAATTGCGGACATGATTCCGGCCTCGTTGGTATATTCGAAAGAGCCATTACCATTATCCACTAAGGCCGTTACGGTTTCTCCAGCAGATACATTTACGCATAGGCTGCTCCAGCTTCCGTTGTTGAACTGGAATAAACAATTGTCATCGGTATTGTATACCAGACCACCGTTCAGCGGTGTTATGGCATTCATTTGGCTAGTATTCACGCGGGTTACTACAAACACCTTGGAGGCACTTTCCAATTCCATTATGGAAGCGGCATCTATGGTGTTAATATCGTCGCCTATCTTCACTTGGCCAAAGGCCATGGTAAAGGTGAATAGTACTACAATGGTTATTACTGATTTCATGGGGGGGTGGTTATACTATGGGAAAGTTATTTAAAATGCTACGGATACCTGAAATTATGTTGTGAAGGCCCGGAAAACATGTGTCAACGAAGGTGAAAAAGTGGTCAGTTGCCCTAGAGTTTTATGGAATTTCTTAGGAAAAAGGGAAGTGTAAAGTGATTTGGAAAGCTACTCTAAAGAGTGGTTAAATATAATATTCTTACATAATTTGTAAGAATAAAATCTAAAAAATAATTACCTGAACTTTAATTATGTAACGTAGGTTTCTTGCTTGCTCCGCAGCAAATTTCTACCGTCTGGCCGAAAGATACAAGAATCCTTGAAACTCCAAATCCAAATCATACAGATAGGCGATGTAAAAATATACTCCTGAAGGGAGTCCTTTTTCGGGGTTCATTGGTACATTGCCACTTGTAGCAAAACCATCGAACTCATCAACGTAGTTGGTTTTTTCAAATACTTTGAGTCCAAACCGATCGAAAATGAGCACTTTGTTGTTCGGCGACGCTTCCAGTTCAGGGATAACCAATGCATCGTTTCGGCCATCACCATTTGGAGTGACCAGATAGTTGCCCAAGTCCAAAGGTTCCAGCAGTTGGCCGCCGGTGCCGAAGGTTATGATTTCGTAATCGTCCGGAACAAATGTTTCCGATACGGCAATACCATTGGTAAGATCGCCGATTCCCGCATTGGTTCCCAAGCTAACCCATTGTCCCAAAGCTTTGCTCCACCCGACCGGTATGACCAAGGTGGGGTCATCTGTAAGTGCGCTAATATCGCTCTGTGCGTTCCAGCTGATTTCGATAGTAGAAGGGACGCTGCCTTCCAATCGCCAAAATTCCCGAGTGCTAATGTCTCCAAGGCTTACTTCCTTATTGGTGGTATTAAAACTGGTAGTAAAAGTGGAGGGGTTATTGGGATCTTCCGAAAAATAGGCACAGGAAGCAAAGGAATTTACGGCTTCCGATCTTAGAATAAGCGGACGTAGTTGCTCAAAATCCCCTACCGGAAAGGTGGTCTCGCTTTTTTGTGTAATACTGGCATACCCATCAACTTTATTGGTGTCACCCTCTCCATTATAAAAGCTATTTTCCAAAAAATTAAGGGATACGGAAGCATTGTCCCTTGGGGTCAAAACATTCCCGGAAATAAAATTGACATTATTGCTGGCGTTTACTGTTGTGCGGAGCACAGTGGCTACAAAGGTCGCGAATTCCACATCTGCAAAGGTCGTCGGTACCGCTCCGCTTACATCGATGGTGTTGTCTCCATAAAATCCGGCCAATCCCTCATTTTCGTCAAAAATACCGTTGTTGATCAAATCCGTATGAAAACCGAGTTTCCCTTCGTTATGAATGCGCAGGTTTCCGGAATTGTGCAATGCGGTCTGGGCATTGCCAAATAGGCCAAGGAAGAATAGAAGAGCTGTGATCTTTTTCATTTTACTTGATTAATTGCCATTCGGTACCATCACTTTGCAGCCATAATACCGCGGCACCATCTATTGTGTTTACTGTGCTGTTCCCAAAATCCCTGTAGGGAATGTTCAATCGCGTAGACACCCCACCCAAATCCTTAATGACCAAAATGGTTCCCAAATTAGTCTGTGCGCTGGGCAGTATCAATTGAGCGACGGTTTCTTCCAAAATAAGCGTATGGTCGTTTTCCCCGACCGCTACTTTTAGGTCCGAAACCCTGCGAATGGATGTTTTCTTTGCTCCGGAGGTTGACGTTTTTAATGGTGCTCCCGAATTTGGTTGCCGCCAAATAGGAGCGCCACTGTCCATTATCAAAATATATCCGTCAGGAATACCCGTTGTTGCCAATTTATTTGGGGTTATGCTGTCGTCTACTAGTTCGTCCGTTCCTACTGAATTAGCCGCAAGGTTCAAGGGATTGGTGGTGGTCCCGTCACCGTCGATTGCAGCGGTAGTGTTCACGGCGACCACTTGCGGGTCGTTCCATAGTACGTCCCCCGCGGCATCCGTGGTAAGTACCTGTCCGTCGGTACCTTCTGCTATCTTGTCCGGGGTCACGTTGTCGTCCACTATCTTCAATGTGGTCACCGCACCGTCTGCGATATCGAGTTCGTTCCCTAGGGTTCCGTCACCGTCGATTGCAGCGGTGGTGTTCACGGCGACCACTTGCGGGTCGTTCCATAGTACATCCCCTGCGGCATCCGTGGTAAGTACCTGTCCGTCGGTACCTTCTACTATCTTGTCCGGGGTCACGTTGTTATCTAAAATCTTCAATGTGGTCACTGCACCGTCTGCGATATCGAGTTCGTTCCCTAGGGTTCCGTCACCGTCGATTGCGGCGGTGGTGTTCACGGCGACCACTTGCGGGTCGTTCCATAGTACATCCCCTGCGGTATCCGTGGTAAGTACCTGTCCTTCGGTACCTTCTGCTATCTTGTCAGGGGTCACGTTGTTATCCAAAATCTTCAATGTGGTCACTGCACCGTCTGCGATATCGAGTTCGTTCCCTAGGGTTCCGTCACCGTCGATTGCGGCGGTGGTGTTCACGGCGACCACTTGCGGGTCGTTCCAAAGTACGTCCCCCGCGGCATCCGTGGTAAGCACCTGTCCTTCGGTACCCCCGGCTATCTTGTCCGGGGTCACGTTGTCGTCCACTATTTTCAATGTGGTCACTGCACCATCAGCAACTTGAAACTCGCTTCCGGTTTGTCCATTTCCCACAATCGTGACTTGATCTGCCAACTCCGTAGTTCCCCCTCCTGGTGTTACCGTCACCCATTCTACCTCACCACCGGCATTGGTGGTCAAAAATTGATTGGCGGTAGCGGATGGCGTTATGGTTAGCGGGTTGTCATCGCCATTTCCCGAGATAGTAGTGCCGTCCGTATTTACGGATCCCCCGCCACCCGTAGGTAAATTGTTCCATACCACTTCCAGGGCCGCATTGGTGGTCAATACCTGATTTGCCGTAGCGGACGGTGTTATCGTAAAGGGGTCGAGGTTGGTCCCTACGCCGCTTAGGGTTATTCCATCTACTTCTTCAACACTTTGGTTACCGCTCAAAACATCTTCAAGGGGTACCTCGTTTATACTTCCGTCAGGTCGTGATAGCCGTAACGTATTTCCCGTTATGGAGAGTATCTGTAATTCGTTCAACGGGTTTCCATCGGTATCGTTGGCGATGGCGGTGGTATTTAAGGCTATGGCATCCACGAGTGCTTGGTCATTATAAAAAGCAGCGTCATCACCGCCTAAACTCAGTACGTTTCCAGGGTCCGTACTCACGGGACTGGGCAAATCTGGGGCGGTTAAAAAGGGAACATCGTTGACAAAGGTACTCAAGGGCAATGCCTGTTGGTCGAGCGCGAAAGGCCCCACCGAATTTTCCCGTAATTGTGCCAAACCAACGGAATTGTCGGCCAATTGTTCGGTCTGAATGGAACCTGCGTTGATGTTATCGCCAAAAATAACGCCTTGGCCGATTTCAGCGCCCGTAATGGATCCCGGTGCTATTTCAATATTAGTACCTTCTGCCGTAGGTGTCAACAAAATGGTCGGTTCTCCACCGTCCGAAGCTTCTGCCGTAAGTTCTAAGGTGCTGTCGCAAAGGCTTATCCATTGTGTGCCGTTGTAATAGAATACACATTGGGCATCTGTGTTGTATACCACGGCGCCCCTGTCGGGTACAATGGCCTCCATTTCGTCGGTGGTAATACGGGTGATGATCAGGGCACCGGTACTACTTTCCAGTTCCAGCACTGCGGAAGGATCGATGGTCTGCGGGTTGTCGCCGATCTTTACCTGTCCTTGAAGCGATGAACTACCTAAAAAGCCTAAAAGAATAAACATTCTCAGTGTTCTCATAAACCAAGATTTGACACCCCTTTAACTTCGAAATAACACTATTAAATCGTTTCTTTTCCAGCTGTTCTTCCTTAAAAGGCCAGTCCTCAACCAAGTCGTGGACAAGTTTTTGCATTGAACAACTAAAAAATAATTCCATTTCTATACCTGCCATTTCAAAGCTAAGGTGGTATGACGTCATTTTTGCGGTTAGCAGGGTAGGCAAAAATAGGATTATCTGCCTATTTTTATCACAATATCCTCAAAATTGCCTCCTCATCCTGTTAAAAGGACGCTATTCCTCGTTAAACGGCGGACCGAATAGCGACGGTGAAAAAAAGAAAGGCATTTTTGGCCTCAAAAAGGCACATTTCTATCGCTTTTGAACAAATTAACAAAAGTTTAGATGCAACGGTTTTTTTATCCCCCCAACTTATATTTTCTTTAACAAAAGGAACGACGGGCTTAGAGCGATTCAATATGCCGGAAATAGCCTTTCGTTCAAATGGTAAACAGTTATAAATGAAAACAACTTCGGTACAATTTACCCTAGCATTATTTTTGATTATTTTATCGGTATCGGCCTTATGGTCGCAAGAAGATAGGGTGTTGTTGCGGGGACAGGTAATTTATAGGGACGTTAATGTTCCCAATGAAAACGTAATCAACGTAACGGCCGAAACCGCGACCATTACCGATGAGGACGGACGATTTGCAATAGCCGTCAAGCGCGATGACCAACTCGCTTTTACCGCGGTCAACTATCAGCTGAGTGTCATTACGATTACTACGGAGATTTTGGAAGCGAACCGCCTGGTGGTAGAGGTAAAGGAAAAAGTTACCGAGTTGGACGAGGTAATCGTTACTCCCGAAGACCAAGAGCGTTTTATTGAGATGAAAAATGACGAGTTTGCGCAGTTTAAAAAGTATGAATATGAGATCGATCGCTCTTCTAAAGTAGAAAATATTGCCCGTTCCCAGTCCGAACGCGGTATGCAGGACGGTTTGAACTTTGTGAACATCTTTAAGGCCATTGTAAAGGCATCATCCAAAAACAAGGAGGAAAAGAGACCGGAAATAAAATTGAGCAGTGTATTACGTGAGGTATATGACGATGAGTTTTTTGTATTGGATCTAAAACTACCCCAAGATAAGATCGACGGTTTTTTGGTGTATATCGATACAAAGTCCCCTGCCCAGTCCTTGCTTAAAAAGGATAATGAGTTTCAGCTCATCGATTTCTTGGTGACCCATAGTAAAACATACTTGGAGGGGTTGAATGCAAAAAATTAAGGTTTTTGTTTTCTTGATCTTTTTAGGTCATATGCTCGGGGCACAAACTTTCGAACCCCAAGAATTGAAAGGGCGGGTGTATAGCGTAGATGGTGATGTTGCCGCTACCCATGTGCTCAACATGACTTCCAAAAAAGCCGCTATTACCGATATCGATGGTTTTTTCTCCATTACGGCCAAATGGAACGATACGGTCGTTTTTTCTGCGGTGCAATACAAAAAGAAACAGATCGTGATAACGCTCTCCATGCTGGAAAGCAGTTTTTTGGCGGTGCCCTTGGAAGAATCGGTTACCGAACTTGACGAGGTGGTGGTAATGCCCTATAATCTTACGGGGGATATGAAACGTGATGCCGATCGCTTAAGGACCGATCCGGTAGTTACCGCCAGTACCCTAGGCCTGCCGAATGCCTACGTGAAAACGCTTACCCAAAGTGAACGGGCACTGGCCACTGCCAGAGACCCAAGGAGTGTCGACTTTTTGTTCAATGCCCTTTCGGGAAGGACCAAACGTTTAAAACGGTTGGTCGGTGTAGAAAAAAAGTATGCAAGAACCCAAAGGGTGCGTGCTTTTTACCCGGACTCCGTACTGACATCCGAATTGAAGATTCCGGCCGAAAAGATTGCCGATTTCATGTACTTCTGCGAAATCGATGCTTCCTTTCAAGCAGCGGTCGATGCTAGGGACCGTTTGCTAATTTGGGAGCATATGCGAAAACGGAGTATCCTTTACAGAAAGAACAATACTTTGGAATGAGTGTCCGTGATTTGGGGAGTATCGGTTTGAAACACCGCATGCAATTTGTTTACCTTTGATCAATGGCGAAAATGAAAACCCTATTTCGAAAAATACCGATACTATTAATACTGCCCCTTTTGGCTTTTGGTACCGCACACAAATTCTACCTTAGTGTGACCAATATCGAGTATTCCAAAAAAGATAATGCCCTACAGATAACGACTCGTTTGTTTATTGACGATATGGACCGATTGCTTTTGGAGCGCTATGGCATTCATGCCAAACTGGGAACGTCGGAAGAATCGGCCGTTGTCCAAGAATACTTGGAAACCTACCTCAGGGAAAAATTCTCGGTAGCAGTAAACGGGAACGAAACCCCCTTTGTTTTTTTGGCCGAGCAATATGAAAATGACGTTATGGTCTGTTATTTGGAGGTGAACAAGGTATCCCTCGAGGAGGTAGAAACCATTGCCGTTCGCAATGCCGTATTGACCGACCTTTTTGAAGAACAGCAAAACGTTGTCCATTTTAAAATTGCGGGGACAAAAAGGAGTTTTGTGTTGATGAAAGAGAATAATAAAGGAATGTTAAACTTATAACATTCGTTAACAGATTCTTTAAAAAATTTTAATTTCCCATTTCAAAAATTTATACGACAAATGATTCGATTCAAACAGGTATTGGTATCCTTTTTTATGGTTGCAGGATTTTCGTTGGTCGCCCAGGAGGCGCCGAAGGAAAAGGAATCCGGACATACCAATCAAAGTAGCTTTAAGCAACTATATGAGGAGTTTTCAACGCCAAACACGTATCGCTCTGCCTCTGGCGCACCGGGTCACGAGTATTATCAACAACAGGCCGATTATGTAATGAACGTTGTGCTTGACGATCAGAACCACCGACTGTATGGCGAAGAAACGATTACCTATACCAACAACTCGCCCGACGATCTGGAATATCTGTGGGTACAATTGGATCAAAACGTTCGTGCCAAAGATTCCAAGGCCCGTTTGAAAAACGGTGAAGGTATTCCCGCTTTTGAAACTCCCGGTGGCTTTGCGGGCAAATATATTACCGAGCCTTTTGATGGCGGTTTCGTAATCGACCATGTAAAAGATGCGGCTGGCAACGCCCTACCGTACACCATCAATTTTACCATGATGCGTATCGACATTCCAAAACCGTTAAAAAGTAAGGAGCAGTTGTCCTTTAGCATAAAATGGAACTATAATATTCCCGATCATACCGTGGACAGGGCCCGTTCGGGCTATGAGGAGTTTACCGATGGCAATAGAGGGTATGTCATCGCCCAATTTTTTCCAAGGATGGCGGTCTATAACGATGTGGAAGGCTGGCAAAACCATCAGTTTTGGGGCAATGGGGAGTTTGCCCTTACTTTCGGGGACTATGAGGTGAACATTACGGTACCAGCCGACCATGTTTTGGATGCCACCGGTACCTTGCAGAACCGTAAGGAAGTATTTTCAAAAGAAATGTTGAGCCGTTATGAAAAGGCTAAAAAATCCTATGACAAACCTGTGATCATCGTATCCCAAGCAGAAGCGGAGGCCGCTGGAAAAGGATTTTCAAAGAAAAAGAAGACCTGGAAGTTTAAGGCAAAAAATGTACGCGACTACGCTTTTGCCAGCTCTAGAAAGTTTATTTGGGACATGCAGGCCGTAAAGGTCGGCGCCAAGGACGTAATGGCGGTATCGCTCTATCCTCCCGAGGGAAACCCCTTATGGGAAGAGTATTCCACAAAGGCCGTGGCACATACCTTATTGTCCTATTCATCACATACGTTCGATTATCCCTACCCCAAGGCCATATCGGTCCATGCTAAAAACCAAGGTATGGAGTACCCGATGATCTGTTGGAACTATGGAAGGCCCAACGAAGACGGGAGCTATTCCGATCGGGTAAAATACGGGATGATCAGTGTTATTATTCACGAGGTCGGACACAACTTTTTTCCAATGATCGTGAACTCCGATGAACGGCAATGGGGTTGGATGGACGAAGGGTTGGACACCTTTATGCAGTACTTGGCGGAACAGGAGTTTGGTGAAAAATTCCCAAAGGCGATAGCCCCTTATCCAAAATATCCCTCCAGAAGGGGCGACCCGGCCAAGATAGTGCCCTATATGGCCGGTGATCAAAGTACGATCGCCCCGATCATGTCCAATCCGGAAAATGTATTTCAATTGGGCCCCAACGCCTACGGAAAACCAGCTACGGCATTGAATATTTTAAGGGAGACCGTTATGGGCCGTGAATTGTTCGACCATGCTTTCAAAACCTACTCTAAAAGGTGGATGTTCAAACATCCTACCCCCGAAGATTTTTTCAGGACCATGGAGGACGCTTCGGCCGTAGATCTCGATTGGTATTGGAGAGGGTGGTTTTACACCACGGATTATGTGGACATAGGGGTTAAGGATATCGAAAAATATTACGTTTCGAACCGGCCGACGAAAAAGATGCGCGATTATTTGGCGTCCCGAAACATTACCGAGGCCGATATGCCTCCGATGGTATATCTTGACAATGAAAAGAGCGATGGTTTTGACGCGAGTTTAAAGGGTAAAAAACCTACGGAAAGTTCCAAATCGTTGCAGGCTTTCCTTATGGATAATTTTGACGCCGCGGAAAGGGCAAAATTAAAGGAGCCCAAGTATTTTTACAAGGTAACTTTTGACAAACCCGGAGGAATACCGATGCCGATCATCGTTTCGTATACCTATGCCGACGGAAGTTCCAAGGACATTACCTACCCCGCTGAAATATGGAGAAAGAACAATAAGGAAATCAGTGTGGTCGTAGCCTCCCAGGAAGAACTTACGGGCATTGTGATCGATCCAAAGGCCGAGACCGCCGATATTGATCTTACCAACAATACATGGCCCCGAAAAGAGGTTCCTTCGGAATTTGACAAGGTCAAGCAAAGTGTTAAGGGCAAGTAGTGCCCTAGGCAGTATCAAGATGAAGGCCCCGTTTAAATCGGGGCTTTTTTATTTCTATTGCCGAACTTGATTATATTTGTAGTATGTTTTTGATTTCTTTCTTATTCATTAGTGGCGGTGAAATTTTCTTCATCATGTTTATCGTGGTGATGGTTTTTGGAGCCGATAAAATACCGGGCATCGCCAGGGGACTGGGAAAAGGAATGCGGCAATTGAAAGATGCTACCGAAGATATTAAACAGGAAATACAGCGTAGTGCCGACAAACAGGGAATAGATACCAGTTTTGTATCGGATATCAAAAAAGACATCGACGAGGTGAAGGAAAACCTTGGTACCGGTATCGCCGAAGATTTGAAAAAAGGGGTCGACCCCATAAAAAAGGGTCTCGACGAGGTCGGGGGAACCATAAAAAGAAGCTGATCGATCTATGCTGGACAAGCTACAGCAATGGGACAGGGATACCTTTATCTACTTAAATGGGTTGGGCATTGAGCAATACGACGCGTTTTGGTCGGTCGTCACCAAATTTGGGACCTGGACACCGTTATTTTTACTCATCGTTTTTTTACTTTTCTGGAAAAGACCGATCAAGAAATCCCTTTGGGACCTTACCTTTTTTTTATTGATGATCGTTACGGTAGGGTATGCTATCGATACCGTGAAAAAAGGTGTTGGAAGGTTACGTCCCAACAATGAGGAAACGATCAACCAGATCATCCGTGTTTTACACACTCCACATGATTTTAGTTTTTTTTCTGGCCACGCCGCCTCTTCGTTTAGTATTGCCACCATGGCCATACTGCTGTTAAGGGGGCGTTACAAATGGATCTATCTGGTATTGTTATGGCCCATACTTTTTTCGTTCAGCCGTATTTATCTGGGGGTACACTATCCTCTTGATATTTTGGTAGGGATGATGGTAGGCATATGCTTTGCGTTTCTGTTCAAATACCTAAGTGTCCGTATCACCTTACCCTACTTACGGTAAGGCCGTCCCTTATGGGCAGCAGTACGGTTTCCACCCGGGTGTCCTCTTTCAATAGGCGGTTGTATTGTAGTAGTTTTTTAGTAGCTTTATCCTTGGCGTCCAAAGGGGCGACTACCTTTCCGGTCCAAAGAACGTTATCCGAGAGTATGATGGTTCCCGATCGGGTTTTGGGCAATACCGCTTCAAAGTAATCCGGGTAATCCCTTTTTTCGGCATCGATAAAAACAAGGTCGAAAACAACATCGAGTCGGGGTATTACGGACAGGGCATCGCCCAAATGTTGTACGATTTGGTTTCCGAAACTACTTTTATCAAAATACTTTCTTTGCAGCGCCGAAAGCTCCTCGTTCACATCTATGGTATGCAAAATTCCCTTGGGACGCATTCCCTCGGCAAGGCAAAGGGCGGAATAACCGGTATAGGTGCCAATTTCCAAGATGTTCAGGGGGGAGGTGATTTTGGAGATCATGCTCAATACCCTTCCCTGAAAATGACCGGTCAGCATTCGTGGGCGTAAGACCTTTAGGTGTGTTTCCCTGGTGAGTTCCCTTAAAAGTGCCGGTTCATCCTCTGAATGATCGCGGATATACGTTTCTAAATCGGCCGATAGAAAATGCAATGGAGCTGTATTTTTAGTTTTTTTGGTAATTCGGACTAGGGTTCCCCAGCATAATGGTGCGTATGCTCGCAAAGCAAGGGAACGACGGTCCGGCTTTCAGTCGGTACAAAAATAGCCATTATCTTTACAGGGACGATAAGGTTTTGCGCTTCCCGTAGCGCTTCCCAATTGCGAATTAAAATGAGTCATGCCGACTTGTTCATTTTCTATTTTCTTTTCTTGTAAGCATTTCACGTAGCTATGGCTATTCAAAACCCTATAGCGAAAGTAAGTGAAAAAGCAACTTCGGTATGCTATGGCATATTTTAGTTAAGAATTGGCGTTATAAAATATCTTGTGGAAATGCGACTGACGAACCCAGGGGACCAAACGGATGTTCTTCCCTAACGAAGTTGTATTTTTGATAAAAAACCGAGCTATGCATTTTGAAAACACCTTGCAATACGCCCAAAAACTGGACAAAAACGATGGGCTTAGCGCATATCGGAAGGCATTCCATTTCCCCAAGGTCAATGGAAAAGAGGTGATTTATTTCACTGGCAATTCATTAGGGCTGCAACCGGTACGCACCCAAAGCTTTGTGAATGAGATCATGACGGATTGGAAGGAATTGGCGGTCGAAGGGCATTTTCACGCGGACAAACCTTGGTGGGACTATCATGAACGGCTAGCGGCACCTTTGGCCAAAATAGTCGGAGCAAAACCGGAAGAGGTTACCGTCATGAACACGCTTACGGTAAACTTGCACCTTCTTATGGTCTCTTTTTACAGACCGAAAGGAAAGCGCTATAAAATTCTTTGTGAAGAAAAGGCTTTTCCGTCCGACCAGTACCTTTTTCAAAGTCAAGTCCGTTTTCATGGATACGATGCCGACGATGCCATTATTGTTGTAAAAAAAAGACCGGGAGAACATCACTGGCGTACCGAGGACGTGCTTTCAAAAATCGATGAGATCGGGGACGAACTGGCGCTGGTATTGATCGGTGGTGTCAATTACTACAACGGACAGGTATTTGACATCCAAAAAATCACACGGGCCGGAAAGTCGGTCGGTGCAATGGTGGGGTGGGACCTCGCCCATGCCGTGGGCAATATTGCCCTTCGCTTGCACGATTGGAAGGTCGATTTTGCCGCCTGGTGCAGTTACAAGTATATGAACAGTGGCCCGGGGAACGCCTCGGGTGTCTTTATAAACGAAAAATACCTGAACAGGAAGGACATACAACGTTTTGAGGGATGGTGGGGAACCAAAAAGGAAACCCGGTTTATGATGAAACCGACCTTTGAACCTATGGAAAATGCCGATGCCTGGCAGATCAGTAACGCCCCGGTACTTTCGGTCGCGCCGTATTTGGCATCGTTGGAACTTTTCGAAGAAGTGGGCATGGAACGCTTGACCGCTAAACGGGATCGTTTAGTAGGTTATTTGGAGTTTGTGCTAGGGGAAGTGGACAAAGCAGTGGATGCCCGTTTTGAAGTGATTACCCCTAAGGAAAGAGGTTGTCAGCTCTCGGTTTTTTTACATGGCCAAGGAAGGTCCCTATTCGATTATTTGATGGAGAATGGTGTTATTACCGATTGGCGTGAACCCAATGTCATCCGTTTGGCACCGGCACCTTTTTACTGTTCTTTTGAAGATATGTTCCGCTTTGGAACAATTTTAAAACAAGGAATTCTGGAACTGGGTGAAGCATGATCTCTGGCATATGCGAAGTGTTTATGGCCCAAGCAACGAGCACTTATCTTGGATGATGGTCGCTAAAATGGTATTACATCTACTTGTTGCCGACCATATCCCTTTTTTAAAACGATACCTATGAAATCCCTTTTTTTGATCCTTTCGAATCCGCGCTATTTTGGTCCCGCCTGGGCGTTCGCCAGCCTGAATATTTTGTTCGGTACCTGGGCGATCTACATCCCAACGGTAAAAGAAGGATTACAGATCGACAAGTCAGAATTGGGTCTGGCAATTTTTTTTCTATCCTTAGGGGTGTTTGCGATATTTCCGGTTGCCGCTAAGATCATCAATACCTTAGGGGTAGGAAAAGCGACGGGGTACGGAGTGGTCCTAAGTTGTTTGGCCGCTTTGCTTCCGCTACTGGCACCAAGCTTGTATACCCTAATGGCGGCATTGTTCGTTTTTGGGGCGAGCAATGGTTTTACCGACATCGCCATGAATACTCTGGTTACCGAGCTAGAGAAGGAGGACGAGGCAAAATTCATGTCGGCCGCACATGGTTTTTTCAGTTTGGGCGGGGTTTTGGCCGGTTTGGGTAGTTTTCTTATCGGTCCCCTTGGTAATCCATCATTGCACATGTTGTGCGCGGTCATTTTAACGGTAACGGTACACTTGTTGTTTGTAGGGCGTTATTTTCAAATGAAGGCGGCTCCTGTTGAAAAAGAACCGTTTAGCTTAAAACTCTTTAAACCTTTAATGTTGATTGGTCTCGTTTCCTTTATTTCCATGGGTAGCGAAGGGGCCATAGTGGATTGGAGCGGCCTGTACCTTCAGGAAATAAGTTTGGCGCCGGAAACGCTTTGGGGCGCTGGATTTTTGGGTTTTCAGGTGACCATGACCATTGGAAGGTTTCTTGGTGACGGAATCAGTGAACGTTTCGGTTCAATAAAAATAGTGGCTCTTGGCGCGTTTGTTTCCATGGTGGGCTACGCCTTGGTGTTGACCACGCAAACGTACATGGCCATCGCGGGCTTTGCCTTTGCGGGACTAGGGTTTTCCGTAATGGTGCCCGAGCTTTTTAGGATCGGGGGAAACATCAAGGGCGTGGAATCGTCGCAAGGCGTATCGTTTATCGCGGGAATGGGGTACACGGGTTTTCTATTGGCTCCCCCAATTCTGGGCTTTTTGGCGAAAAGTACCTCTTTGCTCGTTTGTTTTGGAGTGTTGCTCTGTTGCGCTTTCGTTATACTAGGGGCCACCGTCAAATTAAAGGGGGACGGCCGTTAGCAGTTGCGATAACGGTTTTCAAAAGAAACCCTTTTCTCTTCGAAAAAGAACGCGGTCTTTGTTATTTTACCGATATTCCGCTGAAATACAATTTGAAATCCCCTTCCGACATCCGGTGCATTTTAGCAATTTTCAAGCCTTTTACCTCCATATAATCTTCCCAAGTCGTGATCATCGAGGGTTCCGTTTGGTTGCTTTCCCGAAACACCCATTCGGTAATCAAAAGGTCTTCCCCGAAATAAAGATCGTAAGCGTCCCCAGGAGTGTAGCCTCCCTCGTTTCCATATACTATGGTCAGTTTTTGTAGCTGTTTTTTACTGATCGGTGCCGTGGCATCCTTTTCATGCGATGTGGTAATGTTCCCCATGTCCCATACCAATTGAAAAGGGGCCAACAACCAGTACTTGTCATTGATGAAACCGGCATTGGTCTTGTAGGCGGTACTGTCCATATCGGACCAATTGTACGTTAATGTATCGGTGTCGGAAATTGCGGTAATGGTATTGGTATTTGGTCGCCAAACCCAGGAACGCTCGAAGTGGGTGGTGTCCCGGTCTACATTAAAAGTAAAGGCAATTTCGGTCACTTCGTTCCAATTTTCATAACCGTTGGCATCGGCAATTTGTTTCAAAATAGCTTTTTGGTCTACAGTGTCCGTTTGCTGGGAAAAAGCCTTATGGGCCAGCAGACCAAAAATCGTGAAGAGTAATATATTTTTCATGGAACCGTTTTGGACAAAGGTAACAGCTTTTGATGGCTAAAGGCTTTACCACATACCGGATTTTTTGGTTTTTTATCCGGAGTAGGCGTTGTAACGGTAAAAAAGGGCAACAGTTTTTTTAATGGGGAACGACGGATTACAAAATGGCCCTTTTAAGAGTACGGACCAAGATAGCGCCACTTGTTGTCCAGGCTGATAAAGCCCCATATCTTGGCGTTTGCAGCTTAAAGGTCTTTTTTTTGCTTTTCGTTAAATTTTTGACAGATTCATAATTTCATAGGGCCAAAAAATACAATTCAAAATTTTTTCATCGTTTTTTTTACGAAAAAAATACAATCGATTGTATTTTTACGAAGGCTTTTGTATACTTGTAGTGTTCATTAACTGATTTTTAACAAAAAAGAGATGCGAAGAAAAGAGAGATACCCCAATAAAGAGGACACCTGAACGGCCGTATTTTAACTGGTACCCATCCATTTGTCGAACAACATTTACGTCCGCTCAAAGGTCACTTCGTTCGGGAGCTGGTTGTTTAAAAGTAGGGGACAAAAGCTCCGTAGGCTTTTATCGGATAAAATCCGTTGGTCACAGAAAAAATACCATTGCAAGGGCCCAGTTTATTGGGCTTGTTTGTGGACACCCTATTAGAAATTTGCTAAACAAGACTTTTATCTTTAATCGATTCCATATGACTATTAAACTACATTTTAAACGTTTAACCCTTTTAACGTTCGCGCTGCTGGGAATAGTATCCCTCTTTGCACAATCAACCATTTCCTATACCAACGAGGGCGTCAACCGCACGACGGACGGAAACCTCAACTGGGGGTTCAGTACCTCGGTGACCACCTATAAGGGTAATATCTACTATGCCTATGTCGGGAGCGACAATAAAATCTATGCCGGTAAAAAAACGTCCAACGGCGATAATGTGAAGGTCGTCATGGGCAATTTACAGGCCAATGATTTCCATACGAAACCTTCCATCACCGTTGATAAGAATGGATACCTTCATGTCATGGGGGATTCCCACAACCAGGATTGGCAATACTACATTTCCAATAATCCGGAGGATATCAATAGTTGGACCAAACAATCGCCCCCGGGACAGCGGGTCACCTACACGGAGTACTACAAAGACCGTAACGACGAACTGTACATCCTCTTCCGCATGCGGCTCGGTGATGGAGGACAACAGGATGACCATGTTGGTGCCATGATGCGCTATAACGCCGACAATAGGAGCTTCACACTTTTGGGTAACTCCAATTACGATGGGGACGGCACCCCGGTAAAGGCTGTGGTTTTCGGCCTTCAGGGCGGTGGCTTCCAATGCTATTACCAGCAGCCGAGGCAGCGTATCTTTTTCGATGCCAACAACCGTATGCACATGGTATCGTCCGTAATCGACCCTTGTATAGAGAACGTGACCAGCAGTAGCGGGTACAACTATCAGTCGCACATTCTGTATGCATATTCCGATGATGGCGGTAACAGTTTCAAAAAGGCCAACGGCACCGCTATCACACTACCGATGACCACCAATAATGCTTCCATAGTGGTGAACCGTTCGTCCAATCTGGATATTGTGCCCGAGCACCATATCGGGGCCTTCGATACCAATACCCCGGTAGTGAGCTATCTGTTGCGAGACGGGAACGGGTATTCCAAGAAGTGGAACGGTTCCTCATGGGTAAACGTGAACGTTCCGGAGAATACGTCCTCCTTTATGGCGAACGACCGCGGTGTTATCGCCTGGTACAAGCAGGATAACTCGGGCGACGCCCGTTTCCATATTTCTGACGACGGGAACAATTGGACCAGTCTTTCCGCTGCCGCCAACGGTACCGCGGAGCGTAATGTGGAGGCCTACGACCTGGAGCACTTCGATGCCACGGGCGATTTTCGGGTGCATTTCCAGTACTATCCCGGTGGCGACCCCAGATGCGGCATCCATACCTTTAAGACCGGAAACGCGGTACAGGCACTAGGAAACGACCAAGGGCCAAGTAACCCTGCACCGACCGGCGATGTTTTTTACATCAAGAACAAAGAAACCGGAAAATACCTGCGTCCCATAAACGGCAATAATGATGCCGGTATACAGGTTGCGGCCAAAAACGATTCCGATTGGTTCAAATGGCAAAAGGTACCAACTTCTAATGGATATTACTATTTAAGAAATGTGGAGAGCGGTAAATATTTTAGGCCCCAGACCTCGACCGACGCATCATTGATGTGGGTGAAAGATACCAGTTGGGACGGGGAATGGACCCAATGGAAGGAAAACCCTTCCAGCGATGGTAGTACCTTTTATTTTGTGAACCGCGCAACGGGCAAATATATTAGGCCAGTGAACGGAAACACCACATCCAATGTGGAATTAAGGCCTACCAGCTGGGACGGAAACTGGACGCGGTGGACGTTCGAAAATGTAAATTCGGGAACCATAAATGTAAAGGTCAGGGCACTCGGGGTGTCCACCCAGGAAAATTTAAAGTTGCAGATCAATAATCAGACCGTGCATACCTGGCAGCTCAATTCGTCGAGTTTCAAGGAGTATACGACCACGATTTCAAGTAATGGCACAGTAAGGCTGTTATACGACAATGACGCCAACAACCGGGATGTACGTATCGATTGGTTGGAAATCGATGGCAACCGGATGCAGGCGGAAGCCCAGAACGTGAACACCGGTTCATGGAACAATGCCGAAAGCCGATGTGGGGGCGTAAAGAGCGAATGGCTATACTGCGCCGGATATATCGAGTTTGGCAACGTATCCTCCGATTTCAATGTGAAGGTGAGGGCACTCGGAGTGGGCGGGGACGAAAGTCTCAAACTTCAGATAAACAACCAAACGGTAAAGACCTGGACAGTGAACTCTTCAAGCTTTAAGGAGTACACGACCACGGTACCCAGTGGAACGGGCAATATCAGATTGCTTTACGATAACGATGACGGCGATATACGCGATGTGCGGATCGATTGGTTGGAAATCAACGGCGTTCGAAAGCAGGCCGAAGATCAAAGTGTGAATACCGGTTCCTGGAACAAGGCGGAGAATAGATGTGGGGGCGTTAAAAGCGAATGGCTGTACTGTAGCGGATATATCGATTTTGGAAGCAATTTTGCCAACACCGGCATTGCCGCCGTTGCGCAGATACCATCGGAGGAAATAGGGTTTACCTTGTTTCCCAATCCGATCGTGGGGCAGGATATGGTGGTGAAGGGCGATGTGGATACCTTCAATGTGCAATTGATAACCTTGACCGGTCGTGTGCTGACACAACGCCGTACAACTCAAGGAGAAGCTGTTCTGGACACTTCACTTTTGCCAACCGGAATGTACGTAGTACGTATAAGCCATGAATACGGGACCGAATCGCACAAGATAATAGTAAAATAATGACTTGATTTTTTGTTTGGAGTTACCTTTGTCGAAAAGACCGTCCTCGTAGGGCGGTCTTTTTTTGTTTCCCAAATTGGTATTTTTGATGCTTTGTTACCAAGGCGTAGTTCAAATATGAAATGACGCTATTTTTTGGTTTTGAACGTTGGCACCGCTATCATTTATATGGGATGGTCCCTTTCTTTTGGTAATGGTCAAACCCTTTTTATTGGTTATGTAATTTGACAAAGACCTATCGGTCAATAGAAGAAGAACTATACAGCTCCCCAATATAGTTTAAGCATCGTTTTGCTTTCAAAAAAATGAGATGAAATTGAATACCATCCCACAAAAAAAAGAAAATTTCGTTAATAGCAGTGGTAGTTCTCCATCATGAAATGGGTATGTTCCGTTTTGTACGTTGTGCTAGAAGTCATTGTGCCTAACCCCAATCTATTCCATAACGACGTGCTTATGTTTAAAACAATGAAAACTGGTATATTTTATGGAGTCCGATTGTTGACCTTCAGGAGTGGAGAAGACGGATTTCTTCGAGTGCGTAAAAACCCTGAGGGGATTTTTGTTTATCGGATTGTTATTGAGAAGGGAATGGAAAAGTACACGTTCACATTCCTTCCTGGCAAAACCAGCTGTTACAGTTTTAGTGTGAACAGGTTTTTTACGAATTTAAAAAGCGCTACTTTTCAGGATAAAATCAGTATTTTTGAAGTCTTAATAAACTGTAGGTAATGAGTTCGAAAAAAGGAAAAATACAAGAAGCGATAGATGAAAAACTGCTGGGGGAACGCAAGGTGTTCCTTTGGGGAATGGTAGATGACGACTCGGCAAAACATGTCATCGACCGATTGCTCTATCTGGATATGCAGGGCGATAGCGAAATACAATTGTATATCAATAGCCCGGGCGGTTATGTTACCTCTGGTTTTGCCATGTACGACACCATTAAACTTTTAAAGAGCCCGGTGTCGACCATCTGTACCGGTTTGGCAGCTTCCATGGGGTCCATTCTCTTATCCGTAGGGGAAAAGGGCAGACGTTTTATACAGCCACATGCCCAAGTGATGATCCATCAACCAAGTGGGGGTGCTAGGGGGCAGGCTTCCAACATTGAAATACAGGCAAAGGAAATTATAAAGACCAAGGAGCTCAGTGCCCAAATTTTGGCCGATAATTGTGGGCAAAAATACGATCGGGTCCTGAAGGATTTTGATAGGGACTATTGGATGAATGCGGAGGAATCCATCGCGTACGGTATTGTTGATGGCGTATTGTCTTAATTAAGCCGTTATTGATAAAAAAAGTCCTTCACAAACCTAATGTGAAGGACTTTTTGGATATATATAGGCGCCGAAGCGGAAGATTTATAACGTGTGCCGTTGTTCCCCTTATATACGGTCTTACGTGTTGAATGGTTTTGGGCGTCACGTTAAAAAAATGATAATACCATTTTAACTTTGAAATCGCGCGTATAGAAATTGAATTATTTTTTAGTTGTTCGAGGCAAAAGCCTGTCCCCGGCTTGACCGGGGATCTAAGCATAGCCTTAGCTACGGTTCTATTTTTTAACGAAGAACAGCTGAAAAAGAAACGGTTTATTAGTGCTATTTCAAAGCTAAAATGGTATAAGAAACGGTTTTTTTATTCGAAACGAAACCAAGGGCACCGATACAATGGCCCCGCTTTTTTGGTATCTTTACCTTTATTCTTGGTTTCCACGACAACATGAAGCAAACACCAAAAAATGTAGCGATTATAGGCTCTGGCCTTGTTGGTTCGTTACTTTCCATTTACCTCAAACGCGAGGGACATAACGTAACGGTTTTTGATCGACGCCCAGATATTCGGAATGTGGCATTTTCGGGCCGCTCCATCAATCTGGCGATGAGCAACCGCGGTTGGTTGGCCCTTAGGGAGGTAGCTATCGAGGAAACCATTAAGGAAATCGCCATTCCATTGCACCAAAGGGCCATGCACGTCATTGGAAAACCGCAATATTTTCAACCATACGGAAAGGAAGGGGAAGCCATATGGTCAATTTCGAGGGGTGTGCTCAACCGTAAAATGATCGACCTTGCGGAAAAGGCCGGTGTTCAGTTTCGTTTCAATGAAAAGGTATGGGATATCGATCTACCGGAAGCTAAAATTTATACCGGGGAATCTGAAAAAAGTGAATGGCAGGCGTATCAATATGATATGGTGTTCGGCTGTGACGGGGCGTTTTCAAGAGTCCGCCATAAAATGCAGCGCAGAAGCCGTTTTGACTATTCCCAGGATTTTATAGATGTCGGCTATAAGGAGCTCAGTATTCCGGCAAATGCCGACGGTACCCATAAGCTGGATAAAAATGCCTTTCACATCTGGCCCAGGGGTAAATTCATGTTGATCGCTATGCCCAATTTGGACGGCAGCTTTACGTGTACTTTGTTTATGCCGTTCGAAGGTCCGGTTTCTTTCGAAAACATTATCGACCGGAAACAGGCCACCACTTTTTTTACTACGTATTTCCCGAATGTGATGTTGGTAATGGATAGTCTGCTGGAAGATTTCTTTAAAAACCCTACGAGTGCCATGGTAACCATGAAGTGCTATCCATGGACGTATTGGGACAAGGTGGCGTTGGTAGGGGATTCCGCCCATGCCGTAGTTCCTTTTTATGGACAGGGAATGAATGCCGGCTTTGAGGATATTTATATGCTGAACAAACTTATGGAAACCCATGGAGACGATTGGGAGTCTATTTTTATGGAGTATCAAAAAGAACGTAAGCCCAATGCGGATGCGATAGCGGAACTCAGCTACCGGAATTTTATGGAGATGAGCAGTAAGACCGCCGACCCCAATTTTTTACTTCAAAAGAAAATCGAGAAACGGTTCGCTGCCAAACATCCCAAAAAATGGATACCTGCGTACTCCCGGGTCACTTTTTCCGAAAGGCCCTATTCCGAAGCCCTTGCCGTAGGCGATGCACAGGAAGCGATTATGAAACAGGTGATGCAACTACCGAATATCGCCGATAAATGGGACAGTACGGAGGTAGAGGAAAAGATACTGGGTTTGTTACAATGACCAAAGCATACCAAATTGCATTCAGCACATGCTGCAGAGGTGTGAAGGGCGCATATTAGTATTGCCTATCTCCTTTCCACTACCATTACTACTTTGAGTTTTGAAAACATAAGGGCCGAAGACTATGATTTTGGTTAGTGGATGATTATCCGTTTTGGATCTAAGGGAAGTTCAACATGGGATTTGATGTTACCTTCGTAATCCGCGAAAACAACGTACCCCGTACTGGCTGAGGTTGAATATGCAAAAATTATGGTTTCCGTTTTCAAATCGACCTTAAAATCATGAAAAGAACGGGCGTAATCTGCTGGAGTCACAAGGTCGGGTAGAATTTCCGTCAATACTTTATTGTCGAATGTTATTAGTTCTTCCGCCGTCATTTCAAAAAGGATATCCCCGTTTTCCAAATCGGTGATAGCGGGTGCGACCGGAAAGGAAGATGGTTGGGGAAGGGCAATAAAGGAAGGAAATTTGTTTTCTACTGTAAACGATGTCAGTAAAGTGGGCGTAAATGGTTTTGATACAATGGTAATACTCCGTTTAAAGCTAAAATCATTTATATCATAAACATCATATTCATTAAAGTTGTTGGTTTTACTATCTATAAATACTTCGTTGCCCGCTATAAATGCTTTATTGATGGTATCATCAAAAGTGAATTCGTTTAATACTTCTCCAGCTGCAAGGTCCACCAAGGATACTCGATATTCTGGTACTCCCCCTTCGGCTTTTAGGTAATAGACCAAAACAAAGTTATCATACGTTTGAATATCGAAAGGGGTGAAATCTGCAGAAGCAGAATCGGAATAGGCGACATCAATTCTTGAACAGGGTGCTTCTTCCAGTAGGTCGTAAACCTCTAAATAGAGGCTTTTATCGATTTCATTTTCGGTACCGGCCAGTTTGTATACCACATCGCCATTGGTTCCAGGGCCGTAGCGTATTTCATCTTCAAAACTGGCACAAAACTCCGGTACCAGAGTTGTGGTCGCGGTTGCTAAGTTTCTAAGTTTTAGGTCCAAGGTAGGTATGTCCAAAGTATAAAACAGTAACATATCAAAGGTGAACACCGAAAAATATTTATAATCCGGATTTAAACCGAATTCAGTTTCAAGATTGGTGAATTGGGTCGTTCCCTCACTGGAAATATCCAATACAGCAGGTTTATCATTGACTTGCCCATAAACCGTTACCGGAATATACGCGGTATCTTCTTCCTCTTCGGTGGTGGTGTCATCAGTGCTACTACAGGCCGATAGGGCAATGAGGGTACTAAAAAACCAAGGTAGGTAAAAGTGTTGGGCTTTAAATGACATCTGTTTTTTTTATAGTTGTACCGTGCTAGGCCAAAAAATCATCATAAAAGTAGCTAAAATATAGTCAAGGGTTTCGTGTTGTTATCTTAAAATGCCCTTTGTGGTCCGAGGAGTATGAAACTTCGCTCGACAAAGCGGTCTCTTTTTCTTTGGTTCTGTTTCTTTTGAAAAAGCAAAAAAATGAACGGACGTTTCAATTAAAAAACAAAGGGCTGATGTTCTTCATTCATTTTGTCATGAAGCCCATTTTTTAGTCGAACCCAGGTTGCTTTAATGCCATGTTGAAAACGAATTTCATTCTTTTCCGATTAACCTGTGTATGTTAAATGCGAAGCGGTTTGGTAGCGTTATGACCTCATGGCCAGGATACTAAACTCGGGTCTTTTGCGTTATAGAAAAGAAAAATGTAAGAAAATACATCAGTAAATCAATAAAATTGCATAAAGTTCCCTCAATTTTAGCAGTCTTGTTTTTAGGCTGTTTTTATATGGTCCATTCCCAAAACCTGGTGTATAATCCAAGTTTTGAGGAGCATTTTAAATGCCCCGAAGAATTGGGCAATATCGATGATGACGTTCCCCATTGGTCCAGGTCTACCGGAGGCACCACCGACTACTTTCACAGTTGTAGTTCGGATATGGGCGTTCCTAAAAATTTTAATGGATACCAACCTGCCGATTTTGGTCAGGCCTATGCCGGTCTATATTTAAGTGCTCCGAACGACTATCGGGAATACCTTCAGGGACAACTAAAACAACCGTTGCGGGCGGGAAAGCGTTATGAGGTCAGTTTTTATATCAGTTTGGCCGATAAATCGGGATATTCCATACGCGATATCGGAGTGTTGTTTTCATCGAACAAGAAAAAGGTCAATACCCGAAAGGTGATCAAATTTCAAGGCGATATCTCCAGAAATTCGAAATATAGTTTTACCGAAATGCGCAATTGGATGTATTTTACCAATACCAAAAGTTGGAGCCGGGTGGTAACGACATTTATAGCCAAGGGAAACGAAAAGTTCTTGACCATTGGTAATTTTCGGGATGATCGAAAATCGAACCTCCATAAAGAGAAAGGGGTGAAAAAGGCGGCCTATTATTATTTGGATATGGTTTCCGTCACCCTTTTACCCGATGAATATCCGTTTAACGACATACAGGTAAACAAAATATACAGGTTGCCCAATGTGAAATTTAAAACGGACGAATATGAATTGGACCATCTGGCAAAAACGGAATTGAAACGGCTTTTTCAAGAATTGGAAAAAGACGAAAAACTTTTTGTGACCATTCATGCGCATACCGATAATGATGGAACCGAAAATTATAACAACGAACTTTCCGCCAAAAGGGCAAAATCGGTCGCGGCGTACCTGACCGGTTTAGGGCTTCCCAAAGAACGTATCCGTTGGATCGGGCATGGCGGAAAGCAGCCCGTTGCGGACAATGCTACCGAAGATGGGCAACGCAAAAACAGAAGAGCGGAGTTTATGATCTCGAACGGAGCCTTTGAACAACAAGATGGAATTACGGAAACCCTTTTCGAGGATGGGCAATAATAGCGATACTACCTTTCAAGATCCTTGCGACCTTCGGAATTGCCATGAGATTGTACATTTTAACATAGGAAACGGCAGGAAGTTATAACCGAGCCCCACGACCCCTTTCGGTGGCAGGGGAATGACTATTGCATCAATTGGGGCGAACATTCGATAGGACATGGATTTTCTAAAATCCCATAAATCCATAAAAAGCTACCGTTTAACGAAGGGAAGCGGCCAGTGTTGTATCCGATAAACATATATCGTAGTTTTAGAGGATAACTAACACCATTTTAACTTTGAAATCGCGCGTATAGAAATTGAATTATTTTTTAGTTGTTCGAGGCAAAAAGCCTGTCCCCGGCTTGACCGGGGATCTAAGCATAGCCTTAGCTACGGTTATATTTTTTAACGAAGAACAGCCGAAAAAGAAACGATTTATTAGTGCTATTTCAAAGTTAAAATGGTACAACCATTCGGTAATGCTTGTTTCGATCGGCATAAAGCGATTGCTCTTTTTGTGCATGGGAATTTTTCCATTGCTCCTACGTGCACAGAACCTGGTCGCGAATCCCAGTTTTGAAAGCTATGCCAAATGCCCTGAAAGACTTGGACTTTTCGATACCAATGTCGCTTCTTGGTCATGCCCTACATCCGGTACCACCGATTATTTTAATGCTTGTAGTTCCGCTATGGGCACTCCCGAAAACTTTAAGGGCAGGCAACCTGCCGATTTTGGTGATGGGTATACCGGTATGTACGTGTTTGCCCCGGACGATTATCGGGAATATATACAGGTGGCGCTTACCGAACCATTACAGGCGGGAAAAAAATATCAGGTTTCTTTTTACGTAAGCCTAGCCGAAAAATCGGATTCCGCAATAAAGGAGTTCGGAGTGTTGTTCTCCAATTACGAGTTAAAGATTCCCACGCAAAAAAATCTTTCCAAGAAAAAACGGTATCAGTTACAGGGACATCAATACACCTATTTGGAAATCGGATACACCAATTTTTTTTCCGATACCAAAGATTGGATTTTGGTCAATTCCCAATTTACCGCCAAGGGAAACGAGCGTTTTATGTGTATCGGTAATTTTAAGGCCAACGCCCGTACACGAATGTTCAAGACCAAAAAAAATGCCAAGCAAGGGGCATATTATTATATCGATATGGTCGCCGTAAGCGGTGTTGAAAAAATGGAGGTGGCAAAACCCCTTGTAGCGATTGCCGATGGAAAAGAAACGAGTAACATCGAACTTGACCGAAGTTACATCTTTAAAAATGTACTGTTCGAATTTGATCGGTCGTCCCTTTTAAAATCGGCCAAAAATGAACTCGAAAAGGTATACACCTTATTGCGCTCCAATGCCAATCTGAAAATTGCTATTGACGGACATACCGATAATGTAGGGTCGGTAGCGTACAATCAACAACTTTCCCAGCTGCGGGCGAAAGCCGTAGCGAACCACCTGCAGGAATTGGGGGTGCCAAAGGAACGGATCGTTTGGCAGGGCCATGGCGGCAATTCGCCTATTACGGAAAACGAAACCGAACAGGGCCGGCAACAAAATAGAAGGGTAGAGTTTACCATTAGCAAAAGTGTCGTTGCTCCCGATTAAATTTGCGGTACCATTTCCATTCCCATTCAAATCCCCTTACCTTGCGGTAGATTGGACAATGATGTCGGTTACCATAGAAACAAAACAGGTATGGATGTAAATTTTGCGGTACTCATAGATGGAGATAACATACCTTCGGCTTATGTGAAGGAGATGATGGAGGAAATTGCCAAGTATGGGAACCCCACTATAAAACGGATCTATGGAGACTGGACAAACCCCAGACTTGGCAAGTGGAAACAAGTACTGCTCGAAAATGCCATTGTACCAATCCAACAGTACGGCTATACCCAAGGTAAAAATGCTACGGATTCCGCCATGATCATCGATGCCATGGATATTTTGTATTCCGGTAAGGTGAACGGTTTTTGTATCGTAAGTAGCGACAGCGATTTTACGCGCCTGGCCACAAGGCTTCGGGAAGCGGGCATGCAGGTATTCGGTATCGGGGAAAAAAAGACGCCAAATCCGTTCATTGTTGCCTGTGACAAGTTCATCTACATCGAAATTTTAAAAAACAATTCGGGAGAGGACACTACGGACAATAACAAGGACAAAACTGCTACAAAGAACGATATCGATAAAATTACGGCCAAGGAAGTCCGTTGGATATCGAACACCATTAACGATTTGGCGGATGATGACGGTTGGGCCTTTTTGGGCGATGTCGGAAGCCTACTTCAAAAGAAACAACCGAACTTTGATGCACGTAATTATGGGTTTCAAAAATTGACCCCGTTGGTCGATTCTATTTCCAACTTTGAAGTGGAGCGCCGTGAAGACTCCAAAGGCCGCAGAAAATTGGTTTTTGTAAAGATCAAGGAGAAAAAAAGAGCTTCGTCCCGTAAACGAAAATCCTAAGGTTTCTATAGCCTTCCGTTACTTTCCGTAAAGGAAAACTGTTTCAGGGATTATGGTCCGGTTTTGGGTTTGGTGGCATTTTTGTTATCCATTTCCATAGGCGAACGGGCCACGTCACAACACCCATTTTTTATAACATACTTCCTGACACAAGGTTGTCACTATCCGGTGGTACTATTGTAGCTCATAAGGCAATATCGAATGGAAAAAAGAAAACAAGAGGGATTTAGCGTCATCGGAATCAAAGTGAGGACGATCAATGAAAATGGGCAAGCGGCAAGAGATATCGGGAAACTGTGGCACAGGTTCGTTTCGGAAAACATCGTGGCTAAGATTCCCAACAAAATAAGTACCTCCGTTTTGTCCATATACACTAATTATGAGAAGGACCATACCGCACCTTATGATACCATATTGGGCTGTATGGTGGATTCCTTGGAGGATATTCCCGAGGGGATGGTCGGGCAGCGTTTTAACGATAGCAATTATTTAAGGTTTCTAGCGAATGGCGACCTGTCAAAAGGAGTGGTATACAAGGTTTGGAAGGAGATATGGGAAAACGATTTCGACCGCTTGTATACGGCCGATTTTGAAGTTTACGGGGAAAAGGCCCAGGACCCTACCAACGCCGAGGTAGAAATTTTTGTTGCAGTCCGGTAACGGTGGTGCGAATGGTCCGCTAATACCATTTTAACTTTGAAATCGCGCGTATAGAAATTGAATTATCTTTTAGTTGTTCGAGGCAAAAAATCTAAGCATAGCCGTAGCTACGGTTATATTTTTTAACGAAGAACAGCTGAAAAAGAAACGATTTATTAGTGCTATTTCAAAGTTAAAATGGTATAATTTCCAATTTCACACAATTTTATTTCTACCGTTCGGTTTTGGCAGTATTTTTGAACAAGGTCAGAAACGGAATACGCAATGCTGCATTGTGTGCAAAATAGCAACGCCTGAAACCAAAGTTCCTGAAAAGCGATATCTTTAGTAGGGAACGCGTCCCAACTTTTTTTCAAAAACCGGACAAGATGGTTTTGGCACGGTAATCGAGCTTTTTCCGTTTGTATTGCTCCGGATATTTCGGGGCTACTGAAGTTTAAAATGTTGAAATTATGGTGCAGAATGCGACCCTGAAGCCGCGGGGGGTAGGTATAAGAAAAGCACGGTTTGAGTATATTAAAACAAAGGGTATCCTTTGTTTGGGATTTGTATTTTTTATGATGTTACGATCACATGCACAGGACAACACCGAGTTTACGGTGAAAATGGAGAAAGAAGCCAAAGTGCTACGGACCGATTGCTCGGAGTATGCGGCCTATTTGGCCAAGGAAGAAGCGCTTTTTAAAAAACAGGCTTTTGATCGTGAAGTCGGGATGCACGTAATTTACGAGCCCGACCTACAAACGATAGCTGCTCCATTGGCCTATTTTTTCGTTAGGTTGAAGGAGGCGCCCGACCGATGGCCGTACTACCTGAAAGCCATTGCGACATCAAAAAATGTACGGGATAGGCAACAGTTTGTACACTATCTATGGGAAAAACAGGAGAAAGCCCCGGATAGTGCCGCTAACCGTTCGCAAGTAAATTGGAGCAGGTACCTTTCCATTTCGGGAAACAAGGAATGGGCCAATACCTATATCGCCGAAAATCCATTAGAGCATGTATTGGGCTATGAGCACGCATTGCCCTATCAGGTAATTTACCATTGGGCGGATAGCCTGGGCACGGCCAATAAAACGAAAGCGTATGCGTATGTAAGGACGCTCTATACCGGTGGTCCGTCCAATGGCGACGGCGAACGCTTTTTTAAACTTTTTTATCGGCTTAAACCAGAGCGGACCCAACAAGAGTTGTTGGAATATTGGCATCGCGACAATGGGGCATTCCGCTTTTACGTGCTAAAATTATTGTCAGAAAGCGATAACGTAAACAAAAAGGTAGCTTCCCAGTTGGTTACGTTACGGGCGAACAAGGATGAAAATCAAGATTTTTTGGAGTATATGAATACTGCCATCGCCTTTCTGGACCCCGAACAGGGAAAAAAGGAAATTACCTCATATTTGGCAAAGGAAATGGAAGATGGCGAAGCCATGGAAAACCACTACGTCGATCCCATAAGGGTACTTTTGGCCTACGCAGCCGATTTGGACGCGAATTCCAAGGAAATGAAAGTATTGCTGAACTATGTTCGCTCCGATGCTAACAGTACTTTTGGAAGTGTATATCGATTCGAAATGGCGAAAATGTTGGCGTCGGATTTTCAGGAGAAGTTTAAAGAGTTGTATGATAGTTTGGAGGAAAAGGAAAGGACCAACGGAAAAACAGGGTCGCTTCTTCGATCGTTGAGAGCGGAAGGCATTACAACGCGCAACTAAGAAAATGTTTCAGTAGACGCAATGGTACGGTTATTGCACCAAAAAATCAGTAAATTAGGATTGTCATGGCTCCCTTTGGATGGCGAAAGCGATAACACCTGCAAATACCAGATATAATGAAAAAAATAGTGTTCTATTCCTTTTGGATGCTGCTATTGTATTCCACTGCAGCCGGCGCCTCCATTTTACCATCGGAAACAAAAGAAGCCACACGTTGTCCCGTATTCGAATCCGTTTTCGTTGGCGGATGGTCCTACGATGTGCAAGGGGCACCGGAAGGCTATGAAAACGGGTTTTTATTGGTGCTAAAAGAAGGCAAGCAATATAAAGCACAAGTGCAGGTAGGGGACAAGGCCTATATGGCTACGGACGTAGTCGCAAAAAAGCGTACGCTCCGTTTTACCCTTCAGATCAAAACGGAGACCATTGGGGTATTTTTGAACGCCAATGGCAGTAACTTCACCGGAACCGTAAGGGCTACCCAAGGGGTCTTTAGGGTAATCGGGAAAAAAACGGTATCGGCGGGCTGAAGTAAAGCTCGGTCGCTATGCGGGACAGCGAGAAAACCTTTATTGCCTTGTTGTTGTATAACATACCCGTCGTAAAATACGCCGTCGACATTTCCTCCAGGTACGGGCGTTTTAAATCTTGGATAATTTAGCGGTCGCGCTTGGCGGTCCGCAATTTTTATGGATTACAAAACGGCCCACAGCCAACCGTTTACCGCTACTTTAATGTATGGTTGAAAAGAATTTCATACTTTTCTTAAAAACGATCTATTTCATCGGGCAATAGGTATAGTACAGTTACTTGAGGGACCAAAAAAAACCCTAACGCCCATCGGGCCTAGGGTTTTGTTCGACAAAACGATTTCAGGTCGTTGTGATACCATTTCTGGTATTACATGGTAATCGGCACGGCAACGCGAGTGGTATCCCATCCCATAACCAAATGTGCGCCTCCGTCCACTTCCTTAAAAGCGATCGAAAAGGCTTCCAAAGATTTACCATCCGTTGAGGCAGCTCCCTTTACCCGCACAACATCGTTCTTTTCATCATAAAAATAAGATCCCCATTGGTTCAACTGATCGTGAAGGATAACGGTCCATTCCCCGTCACCAGGTATGCTCAATAAAGCATAAGTTCCCGCTTTTACCTCCTGTCCGCCAAAAGTGACGTCTTTGTAAAAGGTGATTTCCGGAGCCTCATTTGCCCCTGTGCGCCATACTTCTCCCGATTTGGCCAATTCCCCAATGGAACGACCTTTCAATTGAGGTCTGCTATAAACGATACGGACCATTTTATCCGCAACCTTGTAATCGGAAGGGTATGATGCGGCATCCATAGGACTTTTATCCAATCCGCTAAATTTTTGAGCTGTGGCTTCCGATGCGAAAACCAAGGTTAGTGCCAATAGGGCAAGAGTACAAGCTTTTTTCATATTGTGTTTTTGTTTTTGTGCCTGAGTCGTTTCAGGTTTGTGGTTCAAAACTAGTTAACAGTGCTTTCAAATTCTTTTAAAAGGTCGTTAAAATTACACCACCTTACAGAATCACCGTTTTAAATGCTTTTTGGTATTCCTAAATTTTAATATGATCTGATATTGATGTAAAAATCATTAAATTATAAGTAAAAGCAGAATTTAAGTTTTATATACAAACATTAAGGGTCATATTTGTATTGAAATTGATATAATATTATTAGATATGTGTGGAATTGTTTGTGCCTTTGATGTAAAGGAAAGTACCGAGACATTAAGGCCTCAATTATTGGAAATGTCCAAAAAGATAAGACACCGTGGCCCCGATTGGAGCGGTATTTATGCAGGAGATAAAGCTATTTTGGCCCATGAACGGCTGGCCATTGTAGACCCGGTTTCTGGAAAGCAGCCCCTATTGGGGCCTGAAGGAAAACTGATACTTGCGGCAAACGGTGAAATTTATAACCATAGGGAACTGCGAAAACAGTTCGAAGGATCTTATGAATTCAAGACCGAGTCGGATTGTGAAGTGATCTTGGCCATGTACCAGGAGAAGGGACCTGGTTTTATAGACGAGCTTAACGGTATCTTCGGTTTTGCCATTTACGATTCCGAAAAGGACGAATATTTTATTGCCCGTGACCATATGGGGATCATACCCCTATATATTGGATGGGACCAAAACGGTACCTTTTATGTGGCTTCCGAGCTAAAGGCATTGGAGGGGACCTGTACAAAAATTGAACTATTTCCGCCCGGACACTATTTACACAGCAAGGACGGTACATTTACAAAGTGGTACTCAAGAGATTGGATGGACTATGATGCGGTAAAGGAAAATGAGACCAGTATCCATGCGGTAAAGGAAGCTTTGGAGGCTGCAGTGCACCGGCAGTTAATGTCTGATGTTCCGTATGGAGTACTGCTCTCTGGCGGTTTGGATTCCTCCGTAACTTCCGCTATCGCTAAAAAGTACGCACAAAAACGAATCGAATCCGATGATACCAAGGAGGCATGGTGGCCGCAGTTGCACTCGTTCTCCGTAGGTTTGGAAGGTTCTCCCGATCTGGCTGCGGCCCGAAAGGTGGCCGACCATATCGGAACGGTACATCACGAGATCAAGTTTACCATTCAAGAAGGATTGGATGCCATAAAAGATGTGATCTATAATCTGGAAACCTATGATATTACCACGATCCGTGCATCGACACCGATGTATTTAATGGCGCGGGTCATCAAATCGATGGGGATTAAAATGGTGCTTTCCGGAGAAGGTGCGGACGAACTTTTTGGAGGATACCTATATTTCCACAAAGCGCCCAGTCCAAAGGATTTTCATGAGGAAACCGTTCGTAAACTGGACAAGCTGCATATGTACGACTGCCTTCGTGCCAACAAGTCCCTAGCTGCTTGGGGTATTGAAGGACGTGTACCGTTTTTGGACAAGGAGTTTATGGATGTGGCCATGCGGATCAACCCAAAAGATAAGATGATCAATGGGGAACGTATGGAAAAATGGGTAGTGCGTAAAGCCTTTGAGGATATGTTGCCCGAAAGCGTCGCATGGCGCCAAAAGGAGCAATTTTCCGATGGTGTAGGGTACAGTTGGATCGATACCCTAAAGGAAGTTGTGGACAAGGAAGTGAGCGACGAACAATTGGCCAACGCCCGTTTTCGGTTTCCGCTTCAGACCCCGACTAATAAAGAAGAATTTTACTATCGTTCCATTTTCGAATCACATTTCCCTAGTGATGCGGCCGCGATGTCGGTGCCTCAGGAGCCTTCCGTGGCCTGTAGTACGAAAATCGCCCTGGAATGGGACGAGGCATTTAAAAATATGAACGATCCTTCTGGAAGGGCCGTTGCAAAAGTACACGAAGATGCTTACGAAAATTAGGCGTTGGGCATAAACGAAAATTCTGTTTCATTCAGTTTTTATTTTTATTAGTCAATCGACCCCGGCAATTTGTCGGGGTCTTTTTGTGAACGTTACCGTTGTTTTTTTCATCTCCAAGATGGTTTGGAAATATCTCGATTATTTTCTTGTAGCCTCTTTTGCACGAACCTTGAACGGTTTGGGTTGCCTTACAACACATCAAAAACGGGCCATAATACTACTAAGATATTTCAAGACAGCCTCTCAAAAACAAGCGTTTTTTGAAGAAATCCCTTTTCTAAATTTTCAAGTTGTCCCAAAGGGATTTTTCCACATTTTTTGTTGATAACTTCGAAGTGGCGTTTGGGTTGTAACGCCATATTCTATAGGGTATTCAGTATATTTGTAAGATTGCAAAATTTCAAGCGGGAACCTTTCCAAAAAGGACAAAAGGACTCCCGAACGAACAACCTAACACTATGAGCGAAGAAGCGGAAAAAAACAAAAATTATTCAGCGGATAGCATTCAGGCCCTAGAGGGTATGGAGCACGTACGCATGCGGCCGTCCATGTACATAGGCGACGTCGGTACCCGCGGTTTGCACCACTTGGTCTATGAGGTGGTCGATAACTCTATCGATGAGGCCATGGGGGGGCACTGTGACACCATAAGCGTAGTCATTAACGAGGACAATTCCATTACCACGAAAGATAACGGTAGGGGTATTCCGGTAGGCCTCCATAAAAAAGAAGGGGTTTCCGCCCTGCAAGTGGTCATGACCAAAATCGGTGCCGGTGGAAAATTCGACAAGGATTCCTACAAGGTATCCGGTGGACTCCACGGTGTTGGGGTTTCCTGTGTGAACGCACTATCCAATCATTTGCGGGCCACCGTGCACAGGGACGGAAAAATATGGGAACAGGAGTATGAGCGCGGAAAAGCCTTATACCCTGTTAAAACGATAGGGGAAACCACCGAAAGGGGTACCATCGTCACCTTTAAGCCCGATGATACCATTTTTACCCAGACCACGGAGTACAGTTACGAGACTTTGGCGAACCGTATGCGGGAGCTTTCCTTTTTAAATAAGGGCGTGACCATTACCATAATGGACAAACGCCAGAAAGACCCGGAAAGCGAAACCGGTTATGTTGGGGAAACTTTTTTCTCCAATGAAGGCCTTAAGGAGTTCGTCAAGTTTCTTGACGGAAACCGGGAGGCGCTTACGCAAAACATCATTTCCATAGAAGGGGAAAAGAACGGGATTCCGGTAGAGGTGGCCATGATTTATAACACCTCCTATACGGAAAATCTACACTCTTATGTAAACAACATCAATACCCATGAAGGGGGTACCCATTTATCGGGCTTCCGCAGGGGGCTTACCTCTACCTTAAAGAAGTATGCCGATAGCTCCGGAATGTTGGACAAGCTGAAGTTCGAAATTCAGGGCGACGATTTTAGGGAGGGGCTTACGGCCATTGTGTCCGTGAAAGTTGCCGAACCCCAGTTCGAAGGGCAGACCAAGACAAAGTTGGGGAACCGTGAGGTGTCCTCCGCAGTTTCTCAGGCCGTTTCCGAGATGTTGACCGACTATTTGGAGGAACATCCCGATGATGCCAAAACCATCGTGCAGAAAGTGATTTTGGCCGCTCAGGCCCGTCACGCGGCGACCAAGGCGCGTGAAATGGTACAGCGTAAAACCGTAATGAGTATCGGTGGCCTACCGGGAAAATTATCGGATTGCTCCGAACAAGATCCTACCCTTTGCGAAGTGTTCCTAGTCGAGGGGGATTCTGCGGGCGGAACGGCAAAACAAGGACGAGATCGTAATTTTCAGGCCATTCTGCCGTTGCGGGGGAAAATATTGAATGTAGAGAAGGCCATGCCGCACCGGGTATTCGAGAACGAGGAAATCAAGAACATTTATACGGCACTCGGGGTCACTATCGGTACCGAGGAAGACAGTAAGGCCTTGAACTTGGAAAAACTGCGCTACCATAAAGTAGTGATCATGTGTGATGCAGATGTGGATGGAAGCCATATCGAAACGCTCATCCTTACCTTTTTCTACCGGTACATGCGCGAACTGATCGAGGGTGGTCATGTCTACATTGCCACACCACCGTTGTATTTGGTGAAAAAAGGAAGTAAAAAACAATATGCCTGGGACGATAAAGAGCGCGATGCCATAGCCGACACCTACAGTGGCGGAGTAAGCATTCAGCGCTATAAAGGTCTTGGGGAAATGAATGCGGAACAGTTGTGGGATACCACTATGAATCCCGATTTTAGAACGTTGCGACAGGTTTCTATAGATAATGCCACGGAGGCGGACCGGATTTTTTCCATGTTAATGGGTGATGAGGTACCTCCCCGAAGGGAATTTATAGAGAAGAATGCCGTGTATGCGAACATTGACGTATAACAAAGCGTACTTTCACAACAATAATTCGTCCGCTACCTAGCGGACGAACTATTTTAGGGCCATATACAAACCCTAAAGTTTAAGAATGAAAGTAAAATTAGTAGCAACGGCACTGTTCATGACCGCAACCATGTGTTTTGGACAAGAAGATTTAAAAGAACGGGAAAAACAGGCGGCCTTCGATCCTGCATACAGTTCATATTCCAGAAAAAAACCAGCTTATATCACCCTAAAGGACGGAACCAAAATAGAAGGGGATATAAAAGATGTGGATCGAAAGAAAGGACAGATAGAGCGCCTGAAAATTATTGAGAACGGGAAGAAAAAGGTCAAGATCGAAGCGACCGAAATAGCAGATCTGTACATGGCACCTTCCGGTTTCGATCAGTTCAACAAACAGGCGACCTATTTCAACGATGCTACCAAATGGGGCAAGTCCGATGCTTCAAAGCACATTAGCAAGGGATATACCATGTATACCAATCAAATGGTTTCTTTGAAGAACAAGAAAAAACCAACGGAATATTTGATGCAGGTAATCAATCCGAAGTATAGTCAAAAAATTGAGGTGTATGCCGATCCTTGGGCAAAACAGACCGCGAGCATCGGTGTTGGCTCCTTGAAGTTGGCCGGAGGAATCGCCAAGAGCTATTACATTAAAAAAGGAGACGAAAAAGTACTTTGGTTGACCAAAAAGGATTTTGACGAGCATTTTGAATCGCTGTTCATGGACAACGAAAAGTTTAAAGCGAAATACGCAGACCATAAATTCAAATGGAGTCTTTTGGGTGTGTATGTTTTGGATTATACCGAGTTCAGCATGGAAACGGAAACGGTCGAATCCAAATAGTAATACCGTTTCCGATGTTAAATTACCCTTTAAAAATTACTCTTTTCCGTGTATACTTCAAAAGAAAATCCCTGTTTTTTATTTGCGCAATTTAACACCGGAAACGGGATAAGAAGTTTAAACGAGTTCATAAAAAAACCCTGACAGTTTTGTCAGGGTTTTTTTGGTGTATTTAAGAGTGTTTAATAAAAATCAGTTTCTGATGGCAACGATGGTTCCCTGGGCATCTTTTAATATTTCTTCGCCCTTGTCCGATTGTTGCAGGGTCACTTTCTGATCTGGAAGGTCGGTACCGGGATAGGAGATGGTATAAGTACCTTGATCCTCGGACCATTTGAAATCGGTGCGTAGGGTCTCTTTTGCATTTATTTCGTGGTTGTACCTGCCTAAATAGGCATCGTTAAAGGTCCATTTTTGAAGTACTTTTTGTTTGTTGGTCTGGCTCGTGGTTTGAATGTCCACCTTTTCCCAGTAACCGATGATCGGGTCATCGTTCTCGGGAATTCGGGAACAATTGCTCGCCAGTATGATGCCAAGAATGGCAAATAGCGAAAAAATCTTTTTCATAATGCAGGTAATTAAGATTCGGGGTTTCTTATAAACGATAACGGGAGCGCATCCCTTGGTATTGCTAAAATTCGATGTATGACCGCGAATTCGGATTTTCTTCGTTGAATAACACGTTTTAAGGGTATTCGGCGCATTTCGTCGATGATGGCATGGTGCGATTCATCGATAAAATCGGACAAAGTGCGGGCAGGATTTCAAGACGGAATTTGGCACGTTTCCGTTTCCTAATTTTTAAAAACAACTTTTTAACCGTGTATTTTTAGATAAAAACCAAAGGGCGGATAAAAATTGAGGACATTCGCTCTAGTATTCCGAAAATGCAATGGGTATTAAAAACCATATCGATGTCCGTATTTAGGTAAGATTCCGTAATTTTGGAAGCCTTAAAAAATAAACGTTATCATTATAAAAACATATTTATGAAAGTTACCGTAGTAGGAGCAGGTGCCGTAGGGGCAAGCTGTGCAGAGTATATTGCAATCAAGAATTTCGCATCGGAAGTCGTATTGTTGGACATCAAAGAGGGTTATGCAGAAGGAAAGGCCATGGATCTCATGCAATGCGCCTCTTTAAATGGTTTTGATACCAAGCTCACAGGGGTTACCAACGACTATTCCAAAACAGCGGGAAGCGATATTGCGGTAATCACCTCAGGTATCCCAAGAAAACCGGGTATGACCCGAGAGGAGTTGATCGGGATCAATGCCGGTATCGTCAAATCCGTTTCCGCAAGCCTGATCGAACATTCCCCGAACGTTATTCTGATCGTGGTCAGTAATCCAATGGATACCATGACCTATTTGGTACACAAAACGACCAATCTTCCCAAACACAAAATAATAGGAATGGGCGGGGCCTTGGACAGCGCCCGGTTCAAGTATCGTTTGGCCCAGGCCTTGGAAGCGCCTATTTCAGATGTCGATGGTATGGTCATTGGCGGACATAGTGATAAAGGAATGGTTCCATTGACCTCACATGCCACTCGAAACAGCATACGGGTATCTGAATTTTTGACCGCCGAACGTTTGCAACAAGTGGCCGAGGATACCAAGGTCGGGGGTGCTACCCTAACAAAGTTATTGGGTACCAGTGCCTGGTATGCCCCGGGAGCCGCAGTTTCCGGTTTGGTACAGGCAATCGCTTGCGACCAAAAGAAAATATTTCCGTGCTCTACCTATTTGGAAGGCGAATACGGCTTGGAAGATATTTGTATCGGCGTGCCCGTAGTGCTCGGAAAAGATGGTATAGAAGCCATTGTCGATGTTCCGTTGAGCGATGCCGAAAAGGCAAAAATGAAAGAGAGTGCCGAAGGTGTTACGAAAACCAATGGTTTACTGGAATTGTAAACCGAGAGCAGCGATCGGAATACTTTCGTTCGCGAAAGTCAGTTTTAAAAGTGCCATTCTTGTTACCAAGAGTGGCGCTTTTTTTGCTGTATACCGATAAAAAGTTCAGGTATCTTCAGCTGTCCTTAAAGCAAACAACACCTGAGATTTAGCCATACCGGTAATAACTCCTAAATATGTTGTCAAATCCTACGGGAAAATCATATATTTGCAGGCTGTTATAAAAAGCATCCAATTAATATACGTAACCAATGCAAAGTAAAGGACTTATAAAGCTTTTTGCCTTCTTGTTCGGGCTAGTAAGCATTTATCAATTATCATATACATTTATAACCAATAATGTAGAAAGCAAGGCCGAGGCCTTTGCCATAGCAAATGTTGCCGAAGACCAGGAGGACTATCTTGAAAAGCGGGAAGCTTTGGAGGCCAAGTATTTGGATTCTATCGGAAAGCAAAAAATATTAGGGTTCACCGATTATAACGAAGCAAGGAAGAAACAGCTCAACAAGGGGCTCGATTTAGAGGGTGGAATCAACGTTACCCTTCAGATTTCCGTAAAGGATATTTTGATCGGATTGGCGAATGGCACAAAAAATCCGGTTTTCAACAAGGCGCTGGCCGATGCCGATGCCGCTTCAAGGGAAAGCGACGACACCTATTTGGAACTCTTTTTTGACGCTTTTGACAACATTAAGGGAGATACCAAATTGGCTACGCCCGACATTTTTTACACCCGGGGACTAGAAGGAGAGATCAATGCGAACATGTCCGATGATGAGGTAAAACCCGTTATCCGTAAAAAAATTGATGAATCCATAGAATCCGCTTTTGAAGTACTTCGTGAGCGTATCGATGGTTTTGGGGTCACCCAACCGAACATCCAACGGGAAGGAACTTCAGGACGTATATTGGTAGAACTTCCCGGTGCAAGGGATATTTCTCGCGCCCAGACATTGTTGTCCAGTACTGCGCAGTTGGAATTTTGGGAAACCTACAGACCAAACAATCAGGCCTTGCAAGGATTCTTTTTTCAAGCGAATGAGGCCCTAAAGGGATTGGTAGCGGATACCAAGGAGCCAGAGGTAAAAGAAGCCTCGGAGATCGATTCGTTGCTTTCCGATGTATCGCAGGATTCCCTGGACCTGGCAACACAGCGCAATCCATTGTTCGAGAAATTCCAGATCGGTGCCCCCAGCTACGCAGTTGGTGTTGTCGCCATAAAGGATACCGCCGAGGTAGGGAGCTACCTTCGTATTAAGGAAATCAGAAGATTGCTACCGGCGGAGTTGCAGTTCGTTAAATTTCTTTGGGAACGCCCACAAGAAGGTTCAGAGACGGTGGAATTGTACGCCTTGAAATCCAATCGTGAAAAAACACCTCGTATCAGTGGCGATGTGGTAAGCGATGCCAGGGCCGACTTCGATATCGGAGGAAAGCCAGCAGTATCGATGAGTATGAATACGAAAGGTGCCAAAGAGTGGGAAAAGTTAACGGGCGATGCCTATACCAATCAAACCGGAATCGCTATTGTACTTGACAATAAAGTGTACACGGCACCTGGGGTTTCCAGTGGACCCATCTCCGGGGGTAATTCCGAAATTACCGGAAAGTTCACGATAAACGAAACCAAGGATATTTCCAATGTACTCCGTGCCGGAAAGCTTCCAGCACGAGCTGAAATTATCCAATCCGAAATCGTAGGACCCTCATTGGGGCAAGAAGCCATCGATAGCGGTCTGATGTCCTTTTTGATTGCCATGGCCATTGTATTGGTATGGATGGTGTTCTATTACGGAAAAGCGGGCATCTTTGCCGACATCGCTTTGTTGCTCAACATCTTATTGATTTTTGGGGTATTGACCAGTTTGGGCGCCGTATTGACATTGCCTGGTATCGCCGGTATCGTTCTTACCATTGGTATGTCGGTTGATGCCAACGTACTTATTTTTGAGCGGATCAAAGAAGAATTGGCCAAAGGAAAAGGAAAGGCACAAGCGGTCGCCGATGGTTTCAGCAATGCGCTTTCCTCTATCTTGGATGCCAACATCACTACGGGACTTACGGCCATTATCCTATTCATTTTTGGTTCGGGCCCTATCAAGGGGTTTGCGACTACGTTGCTTATCGGTATCGTCACATCCTTGTTCACCGCTATTTTCATAACACGATTGTTGGTGGATTGGTACATCGGTGGAAAAGACCGTCGTTTGGATTTTTCAACGCCATTGACCAAAAATTTATTCAAGAATATCGATATCAATTTCTTGTCGAAAAGAAAGATAGCCTATGTGTTCTCCGTAATTTTGGTAGGTATCGGAATCTTTTCTTTAGCTACAAAAGGATTGCAGCAGGGAGTCGATTTTATTGGAGGACGAACCTATCAAGTGCGTTTTGAAAAGGCGGTGAGTGCTTCCGAAATCGCTTCGGAGCTCAATACGGAATTTGGTAGCGGTACCCAGGTGAAGACGTACGGGGAAGCGAACCAAATCAAGATTACCACTGCGTATAAGGTAGATGTGGAAGGCATTGAAGTGGACAATGAAATTCAGGATAAGTTGTTCGGTGCATTACAGAAATATTTGCCGGACGGCACTTCCAAGGCCGATTTTATTACCGGAGGTGGAGAAGCCTCGTTGGGGATCTTACAATCGGTAAAAGTAGGGCCTACCATTGCGGATGATATTAAGAAGAATGCCTTTTTGGCCATTATCGGCTCGTTAGCGGTAGTATTCCTTTACATCCTGATACGTTTCCGTAGATGGCAATTTTCTTTGGGAGCCGTTGCAGCGGTTTTTCATGATGTGATGATCGTTCTCGGAATCTTTTCATTATTGGGTACCGCAATGCCGTTTAACATGGAAATCGACCAAGCATTTATCGCGGCCATCCTTACGGTAATCGGATACTCTTTGAACGATACCGTGGTTGTGTTCGACCGTATACGGGAAATTATCGGTGAAAAGGGATGGAAAGCGGGAGAGAATATCAACCTGGCCTTGAATAGTACCCTTAGTAGAACGTTGAATACTTCCTTGACCACCTTGGTGGTATTGTTAGCGATATTCACTTTTGGTGGAGAGTCGTTACGAGGCTTTATGTTCGCCATGATCATCGGTATTATTGTAGGTACGTACTCGTCCTTGTTTATCGCGACACCAATAATGTACGATACCTTAAAGAAAAGTGTTACCTCGCCGATCAAGGAAAAAGCAAAGGCCGTAGAACAAGAAAAAGTGACTGCATAGTCAGAATACAATGGCATAACAGAAACCGCTGATGGTGCATTCCATTAGCGGTTTTTTTGTGTTCTATGGTTTTGTTGTAGTGCGAGGATTTCGAGGGTTTGTACCATTTCAAAGTTTAAATGGTATTAGTACAGTACCTCGCCTTTGGCGCCTTTTGGAGTCATCGTAAGTTGATATACCTGATCCGCATTCAATCCCGGTTCGGACCGGTGCGAAACAAAAATAACGGTCGTGTCGCTTTCCTGTGCGAACCTATTGACGAGGCTTACGAACATTCGAGCACTTTCATCATCCAGTCCGGTAGTCGGTTCGTCCAAAATCAATAGTACGGGGTGTTTTATCATTGCCCGTATGCACATGACCATGCGTTTTTGTCCGGTGCCGAGCTCTTGAAAAAGAACATCTTTTAAATGCCACATACCGATCAGTTGCAACCATGCCTTGGCCAGGCGAAGCTGCGCCGCAGTCGGACGGATGTAGAGCCCTATGGAGTCGTATAGCCCGCTGATGACCATATGGATTACGGAATGGTATCCCGTAAAATTATCGGTCATTGCCGGAGTAAAATACCCGATTTTTTGTTTGAGCTCCCATACACTTTCACCGCTTCCTTTTTTTTGACCGAAAAGGTACAGCTCTTGGCCATATCCTTTAGGATTTTCCCCGGTGATCATGGAAAGTATGGTCGTTTTTCCGGAGCCGTTCGCTCCACGGAGTTCCCAAAAACTTCCCTTTTCAATGGTCCAGTTAATGTGGTCCAAAATACAGCGCCCCTCATAAGAGACCCGAATGTCTTTCAATTTGATGACGATGGGAGCATCATAGGACATCGGTTCAAGCGGTTCGGGAATGCGTTGCTCCACAAAAAGTTCCCGCGCTTCCGCTCCTGGGTCTTCCCGATCTTCGAATTCAAGAACATCTTGGATATCTCCCCTAGGGCCCATTTGGACCACATGTTCCGTAAAAGTGAGAATATCCGTTTTTCTGCTAACGACTTGGATAAGGGAAATCGTACTGGAAGCTTTTTGCAAGGTGGTTTTTACCGTTTCCCGTGTTTTGGAATCCAAATGATCAAAAACGTTATCGAGTATAATAAAATCGGGAGCTTGCTCCAAAAGAAATGCGAGGAGCACCTTTTTCTGCTCACCGCTCGACATGGTCTTTAAATTTTGGGTGCGGGTATCGGTGATGATCTTACGATCGTGTTTTTCTTCTTCGTCGATAAACTCCGAAAGTGTCTTTTTGGAAAAAAGAAGCCCTTGTTTGTCCTTAAAATGTTCAAACCCTTTTGGGATGGGACCTTTTAAAAGCGATTCGATAAAAACGGCTTTCGGACTGGAATTGTCCACCAATATGGCCCAGTGCTGTGCATTCATAGGGCAATACGGTATATGTGAACGGGATTATTGTGGTATTGCGTAGTCCCGCGCTGTTGCATTCCGACAGCGGTGGCTACCTTTTGGGAAGGAAGGTTGTGAATTTGAATGATGGAGATAAGCGAAGGGGCCAATTGCCTTTCAATTGCAACTTCCTTGCATTGCAAGGCGGCCTCCGTGGCAAGGCCTTTTCCCCAAAATTCCGGTAAAAGGGAGTAGGCGATCTCAATTTCCCGTTTGCCGGCAACCTCCTGAATGAGCAATCCCGCCAATCCTACAAGCTGTTCGGTATCACGGAGTATTAAGGCCTGCTTTCCGCCCAATCCGTTCTCATATCGGTATAACGTCCGTTCAAGGTCGTCGGTACAGGCTTTTATCGGGTCTTTTGGCAGTCCTGACCAAAATTCGGAAGTACGTCGGTCTCGGTGAAAAGGCAACCATGCATCAAAGTGGGAAAGCGTTACTTTTCGGAAAAGCAATCGTTCGGTCGATTCTCCATCCAACAACAATTCCATAACGGCTATAGCTTTTCGTAGGCAATTCGGTCCCCAACCGTCAGCCCGAGTTCTTGTACCAGCCCTGCATTCACTTCCAGTACATATTGAACGGGAACACCAGATGGTAGGCTGTTTTCATTAAAAGGTTCGGCATTTTCTTGAAAACTGGCAATGGTCAGATCTGTTTTTATAAAAATAAGGTCCAAGGGAAATGCGGTGTTTTTCATATAAAAGGCATGCATTTCTTCCCGTTCAAAAACAAAAAGCATCCCTTGTTTCCGTTCCATTCCTTTTCGGTACATCAGACCGGTCTGCGTTTCATAGGAATTGTCGGCAATTTCGATATCCATGGTCATGATCAGGCTATCGCTTTTTTGCGAAAAGAAGGAGAGCGTACCTTCTTTGGTAAAACGCACTTCTTGGGTTTTTACCGGTTTTTTAGCGTCCTCCTTGCATCCCGTAAAAACGGTTAATAGCATCAGGGAAACGATAAAAAAAGTACAAGGGCGCATGTTCTTGGTTTTAATCAGCAATGAATTCAACGGTTTTACACTGTTTTTCCCGGTCGGAACATAAAATAAAGCCCTACTATAATGAACGGGATACTGAGCCATTGCCCGGTGGAGAGCAGCCCTAGACTTTCTTCAAAACCACCTTGACTTTTCTTCACGTACTCGACAAAGAAACGAACGGTCCACAGCAAAATTAAAAACAGACCGAAAAGGTACCCTTGTTTGTTCTTCTTGTCCGTTTTCCAATATAAAAAGTAGAGCAGGGCAAATACACAAATATAACAGACCCCCTCGTATAATTGTGCTGGGTGACGGTATGGAATTTGTGCCAGGTATTCGGAAAATTCGGGATTGTTCTCAATGGCGTCATAGGCGGCATTCAAGGTTTTTTCTTTTGTGACGCCCAAGGCTTTTGAGGGATGCATATCATTGGAATCCCGAATAAAACGGGTGGCGAAAAGGGTGGATTCCTCCGTTACCTTTCCATTGATCTCCGAGTTGAAGAAGTTTCCTAGGCGTACCAAAAAGGCTCCTATGGCGAAGGGAATGACCATACGGTCCAAAAGCCACAACAAGCTAAACTCGGGATGCTTTCGAATGTATAGGTACATGCCTATGATCACGCCGATCGTAGCACCATGACTCGCAAGACCGGTAAATCCGGTAAACTCGTATCCATCGATAAATCCGAACAACGAACCCTTTCCGGTGTCGCGTATCGGCAATAATATTTCTATCAAATTTTCGGAATAGTAAGACCAGTCATAAAAAAATACATGTCCCAAGCGCGCACCTAAAAGTGTTGCGATAAGGGTGTATATAAAAAGGGAATCCAGTTGTTCAACGGTTTTCCCTTCGTTTTTAAAAATACGTTTCATAAGGGCCCAACCCAAGGCAAAAGCGGTCACCCATAGCAAATTGTAGTATTTGATCTGCAATGGTCCAAGGCTAAATAAGGTTTCGTTCGGATTCCAGGTAATACCTAAAAAGTACATAGTAATTGTTTAGAGGGCTAAGATACATATTTCAAGTAAAGTCAGGGTATTCCGATAACCCAAATGGACTAGAAAAGTGAATACCCCTGAAACGTTCAAATTTCAGGGGTATTCCTTCCGCTATTGGCCATCACCGTTAATAGAAAAACTGTTCCGAAAGGATTTTTCCGTTTTGCACTTTATAAACGATAACTTCATCTAAAGGCCATTGGTTGCCGTCTTTTAATTCAACGGTCATTTTGTATGGGATAGCGATATAGTCTTTAGCAATAATGGCATCACCCACTTCCATACCTTGCACACCGGCAATGTTTTCCTGCATCGCTGCATCTTTTGCTTTAATGGCGGCAACGCCCTTAACGTGTGCGAAATGTTCGGACTGTGGCTCGATATGCTCAGCATCTGGATGAAAGAGCTCATCATACACATCATTGAATTTGCCATCCCTTAAAAGACTTACTAGTCTGTTTCCTACTTCTTGATTTGTCATTTCTTTTATGTTTATATTAATCGAATTGTTAAGAGACCTTCTTAAGCCTCTTTTTATTAAACTTTAAGTCGGATTTAGTTTTAATTTCAGTTTGCATATCGGTTTCCGCAAAATATTTTAAGTCGACCAAAGTCTGAAGAACGTCTTTTTTCATTTTTGGTACCATCATCCAACTCATTAATATTTTTGGAACAATGGCCAGCTCAACATTCAAATCCAGTTCCACTTCGGAAGTGTTTACGCTTTTCTTATTTACCGTAAAAGAATTTACCGCACTTTTCATCATTTTGGGTAATCCGTCTGCGCGATACCTATAGGTCATTCTTTCGGTATCCACATGTTCTACTATCTCGCTTATTTCGCCCCAAGCACTGTGGCAAGTACGTCCGCCATTTTCATTACCTAGCACTTTGCGGTCAGAAGAAGAATTTACTGTGCTTGCCCAGTCACAAACTTGTCCATACTTGTTCCATAAAATATCCCAGACTTTTTCTGCCGGTGCGTCTATTTGTATTGTTTCCTGTATTCTCATAGTGCAGTTATATTAAGTATACCCTTTTGATGCAAAAATTGAAGAGGTGTGACAACGCTGCTCAGTTTTCAAAAAAAATGCCCGCTGGATCAGCGGGCATTTTTTTAGTGCAAATTAGAATTATGCCTTCTCCGCCATTTTGGTTGACATTTCGTCAATGGAAGAATTCATAAATCCTTTAAACTGCTCTTCGTTCATTTGTGGGTTTTCCATAAATGCGTCATAGTTGGACCACCATACGATCATTGATTTATTGTAGCCCAAATCCACCACTTTAAAGTTGTTTACCAGGCCTTTTACAGGTACGCCCTCAACTACGGCATAAGTATATGTACGGTTGGTATCGTCGAACGAAAGGATATTTTCTTTAAAAAAACCTTTTCCGTCCGGTGTGGAGCAAACACGCTGCCCACCTGCGCCTTTTTCGCCCGTAAATTTTACACTGGCCACAGCGGATGAATATTTGTCGATATCATCCAGTTCTCGGATAATCTCCCAAACATCATCTGCACTTTTATTTACTACTTTGGTGTAGGTAAGTTTTGCATTTGGGTTTTGTGCAGTTGCGTTTTGATTTCCCGCTCCGATTGCAAATAGTACAACAAAACCTAGTAATTTTAATGTTTTCATTTTATATGTTTTTAAATGTTACAAAGCTTTGATGCAATTAAGTTTGAGGTGTGACGGATTACGCCAATTTTTTACCGGAGGGCGTGCCGAGTTGTTATTGAAGCATAAAAGCGAAACTCATTAAAACAGGTACTTTAATAGGTTTAATCAAGACGAAGTTGTCACATATTAAAAAGAATTGCATCTAATTCATAAACTAGGTCACAATGGACAACCCTTTCTCAAATACATATACCGGTGAAAAGACAGATTCCGCACTTGTCTTCGAGGCACAGAACGGAAGTACACAAGCGCTGGAAGAATTACTTTTAAAACACCAACCTTTTATATATAATGTGGCTTGGAAAATGGTGCGCCATCCTGCAGATGCAAAAGATTTAACACAGGAAGCACTTATAAAAATCGTTACAAGCTTAAGTAAGTTTCAAGGTAAAAGTAAGTTTACAACCTGGTGTTATAGGATTGTAGTCAATCATTTTCTGGAATCAAAAAGAAAACCGGGCGAGGAAGTGTTTACAGGTTTTGATGCACACGCAAATGGTCTTGAAAACACTCCTGATACGTCAATGACCGAAGCCGAGAAGCAGGAAAATGAAACGTATATCAAGGAAATGAATTATTCCTGTATGAGCGGAATGTTACTTTGTTTAAACAGGGACCAACGTATCGTTTATATATTGGGTGAAATGTTCGATGCCGACCATACTATAGGTTCTGAAATTCTCGATATTTCAAAAGAAAATTATAGAAAACGACTTTCTAGGGCACGAAAGGATATGTTCAACTATATGAACAATAAATGTGGTTTGGTCAATCCTGATAATCCTTGTAGATGTCATAAAAAAGTACAATTTGCACTTGATAATAAAATTATAGATGCAAAGCATTTACTGTTTAATAGAAAAGAGCATTCCAACTTTAAAAATGCCATAAAGCCGGACGCCGATTTTATGCTAGAAACCGTAGAAGACAAGTTTGATGAACTTTATAGGCAAATGCCTTTTAAGAAGGATTTTGATAAAAAAACCTTTTTACAGGATATTATAAATGACAAAGAAATTAATCGTGCAATGCGCCTGAATTAGTAGTTGACAACTAACGAAATTAGTAAATCCCAATGTGCACACATTGGGATTTTTTATGTGTATTTGTCACACCTTACTAATTTCTGCATCTAAAATTAAAATAGTAAAACGAAGATTATGAGAATATTTAAATTATTGATGATGTCCGTATCAGTATTAATGGTCGGGTGTAACGAAAAAGCTGAGAAAACCGAAAAACAAATCAAAGCAGAAGAAGTTACCATAAAATCTCAAGAATTAAAAGATGGGATTACAAATACCATATTCATTAATGCCAATGCTGATGACGTATGGTCACTTCTTAGAGAAATGGATAACATAGACGAATATTCGAGTGCAGTGGACAAAGTAGAGTGGAATGGTGATAAGGGTGTTGGCGGGCAACGTATGTGCACTTCATCTGATGGTAAAAACCAATTTAAAGAAAGTATCGTGGCGTTTAATGACCAGCAAAGAACATATTCCTATGCAGTTACGGAAGGTATACCCGCTAAAAATATGGTCAATACATTTAAAGTGGTAAATATGGGTTATCATAGATCTGCTATTGTCTGGACATCCAATTATGATATGTTTATAGAAAACCCGCAGATGGACGAAAATCAGTTTTTAGCTTTTGTAAATCAGTCCTCAAAGGAAATGATCGCTAATATTTCAAAAGTGGTTCAATAATGGGCTTTTTAAGCTTCATACGGATATCCATAGTAATGATTACATCAGCTTCGGCGAACCAGTGTAGTCCGGATAATCCCGTTGAGCAGACCTTTAGTCTGGACAGTAAGATTTTATCTGAACAGATTTCTGTTGTTCATTACAGTTTTTCTACATCTAAAGATATTCCTGTTATTTACATTACGGACGGACAAAAAATGATTGACAACGGTGCTTTAGAAAGGATAAAGACGCTTACCAGGGAAGAAAAAATTCCAAAGGCGGAATATGTATTTGTAAGTACCATTGCTGCCGAAACAAAGGAGGATAAGCGCAACACGTATTTTTTCTGTAACGCGGATTATATTTGGTTTTTTGAAGAAGAATTGGTACCTCGAATCGAGGGTGCACCTTCGCGAAAAGCCAAAAACAGAAGTTTGATCGGGATATCCTTTGGTGGATTGAACGCTGCCTATTTTTCGGGAAAAACGGATTTGTTTCAGAATTACGCCCTGTTATCGCCCATAACCTATCCTTGTGATGACGCGCTCAAGGCTATCGCTTTTTCGAAAAACAAAAATCTTAATATTATTATTTCAACAGGAAAAAATGATGCCGAAAAGTATGTGACGCCGCTTGCCAACCTTTATACATCAAAAGAATATAGGGTGAAGAATATTACAACTAACGGCGCCCACGATTTTGAAAATTGGAACGGACAGTTGCAAGAAGTACTAAATACATTGCTTCAATGAGATGGATCATGATGAACATACAACAATTTTTATTCACGAGCATATTATGCGTCACAGGATTGACATCTTGCCAAACCAATGAAAAAAACGCTTCACAAACAATAGAACGTATGCCAAAGGCACTCTTATTACAACTTTCAAAAACCGAGCAAGACCCACAAATGATGTTTTACTTGGAACAATCGGTCGAAGGTACTACCGTTGACGAAGTTTTGCTAAATTCCGAACAGGTAATGTTAAACTTCATAAATGCAATTCCCGATGATAAAATGTCGTACAACTACGGATTTGGTAAATGGACAGTTGCCGAAGTATTGCAACACATTATTTCGTACGAAAAGATAATGACCGAGAGTGCTTTGAAAATAGCAGAAAAGAAAGTAGAAAATCCTTTTGGAAATTACTCGCAATCATCTACCGCAGCAGCAGGGAAAGGTACAACTAAAGAGCAAATACTCGAACGTTTTAAAGTGACAAGAAAAGAAACTATGGCCACTTTCGCTTCCTTCACTGCCGAGGAATTAAAAATAATGGGGACACATGAATGGTTTGCTGCTTCCCCCAGAACTTTGGCACTTTGCATTTCAGGCCATCAGACGCATCATTTTGATGTGATTCAAAAACGGTATTTGGATTGAAACGAGTGTGGAAGAATGAAAAATGGTATTGGCTTTCCAATACTATTCTACTCATAAAATGGATTTGTTTTCACCTATCGGTTCAAGGATGTAGGACTAGTACAGTTTACGCACAGGCGTTGGACCAGTGTTGAGCCCATTGTATACCAACCGATGAACGGGTACATCTTTGATTACAGTGGTAAAATTAAGGTGCTTTCCATTGATTGCACATACGGGTTCCGTTACCGCACGGGTCACCTTGTCCTCATTAAACTGAATTCTTCCGCGGTATCCACCGAAACCTGGCGATAGCGGTGGTTATGGAACAATTGTCATTTCGTACCATTTTAACTTTGAAACAGCACTGATAAATGGTTTTTTTGTCACGGAGCCATACCAGCAAACCCTGTAAATCATGACATTTGTAGGGTTTTAAAACGCTTTGTATGTTTTAAAAGAGACCTCTTAGGGTACAGGGTCATAACCCTTTCCGCCCCAGGGGTTGCAACTGAAAATACGTTTTGTAGCGAGCCAACCCCCTTTAAAAAGGCCATGTTTTTTGAGGGCTTCAAGCGTGTATTGGGAACAAGTGGGGGAGTAACGGCATGTCGCCGGGGTATAGGGCGAAATGGCCAATTGGTAAAAACGGACGAGCCATACGAAGGGTGCTATTAAAATTTTTTTCATAAACGGTTCGCTTTGCATGTATAGCGCCACTGGCTATAGTACGGTAAAAGTAGTACCCTCCTTGCCATCCTTGAGCTGAATGCCCAAAGCGGCCAATTGGTCCCTTATCGTATCGGAAGTGGCAAAATCTTTATTGGCACGCGCTTCCATACGCAACTGTATCAACAGTTCTACAACACCCGACAGTTGCTCGGAGTTGGCCTGGCTTTCCTCATGCAATTGGAGCCCCAAAACATCGAATACAAAAGCGTTGACGGTATCGGTCAACAACTGTTTGTCCGCAGCGGTGAGGGTCGCCTCTCCCTTTTTTATAAGGTTGATGTGTTTTACCGCCTCGAACAAATGTGCGATGAGTACCGGCGTATTAAAATCATCGTTCATTGCTGAATAGCATTGTGCTATCCAAGCGTTTACGTCAAAATCACTTTTTTCGCCGGTTTCCAGCCCTTTGATCTGGCTTACCGCTTCCATCAAACGTTGATATCCTTTTTCGGAAGCCAAAAGCGCTTCATCGCTCAGGTCCAATATACTGGTGTAGTGCGCTTGCATCATAAAAAATCGGACCACGGAAGGGGCAAAGGCCTTTGATAAAACCTTGTTTTCCCCGGAAAATATTTCTCCCGGAAGAATATTGTTTCCGGTAGACTTGGCCATTTTTTTCCCGTTCATGGTCAGCATGTTGGCGTGCATCCAATACCGGACGGGCGATTTCCCATAACTGGCTTCGGCCTGTGCAATTTCACATTCGTGGTGCGGAAATTTCAGATCCATTCCCCCTCCATGAATATCGAAGGTTTCGCCCAAATATTTTGTGCTCATTGCGGTACATTCCAAATGCCAACCCGGAAAACCGTCGCCCCAAGGTGAGGGCCATCGCATGATATGTTGTGGTTCCGCCTTTTTCCATAGGGCAAAGTCCTGTGGATTTTTTTTCTCGTCCTGAGCGTTGAGCGCCCGGGTATTGGCGATCATGTCCTCCAACTTTCTGCCGCTCAGTTTTCCATATGTAGCCTTTTCATTGAATTTGGCCACATCAAAATAGACCGAACCGTTCACCTTATAAGCATATCCTTTTGCCAGGATATCCTTTATAATTTCAATTTGTTCGATAATGTGTCCCGTAGCGGTAGGCTCGATACTTGGAGGAAGAAAGTTAAATTTTTCCAATATGGTATGAAAATCCACCGTATAGCGTTGCACCACCTCCATGGGCTCCAGCTTTTCCAGTCGGGCCTTCTTTGCAATTTTATCTTCGCCATCCTCCGCATCGTCCACCAAATGGCCGGCATCGGTAATGTTACGCACGTAACGGACCTTATACCCCAAATGGCGCAGGTACCGAAAAATCATATCAAAGGACATGAAGGTGCGGCAATTTCCCAAGTGCACGTTGCTGTATACGGTAGGGCCACAGACATACATGCCCACATACCCATCGTTCAGGGCTACAAAACGTTCTTTTTTACCGGTTAAGGAATTGTAAATGTGAAGCGGTTGATTTTGATACAAAGGCATTGTTACGAGTACGGTATTAGAAATTGGTGTCTATATTGATGTAGTCCAAAAACTCCCGTCTTACGGAATCTTCCTTGAATTTACCGCCATATTCGGCCGTAACGGTACTACTTTCGATATCGCGGATGCCGCGCGAGTTGACACACAAATGTTTCGCATCGATAACACAGGCCACGTCTTTCGTGCCCAACACCTCTTGTAGCTCCTTAACGATCTGTATGTTGAGACGTTCCTGAACCTGGGGACGTTTCGCATAATAGTCCACGATGCGGTTCATTTTGGAAAGGCCTACCACGGTTCCGTTCGAGATATAGGCAACATGGGCCCTGCCGACTATAGGGAGCAAATGGTGCTCGCAAGTAGAGTAGAGCGTAATGTTCTTTTCTACCAGCATTTCGCCGTACTGATATTTGTTATCAAAGGTGGACGCTTTTGGTTTTCTATCGGGATGGAGGCCTCCGAACAGTTCGTTCACGAACATTTTGGCGACCCGCAACGGGGTGCCCTTTAAGCTGTCGTCTTCCAGATCAAGGCCCAGGGTAAGCATTACCGCTCTTATATTTTCTTGAATACGTTCTATTTTTTCCGAATCGGTCAATACAAACGCATCCTTCCGCATGGGGGTATCCGAGGCAGACGAAAAGTGATCGTCTCCCAAAGCTTCAAATTGCTCGTCCAAGGTATCCTTGATTTTCATTACTATCGTGAATAAAAAGAATGGCAAAGATATACATAATATCACACTTTAGGACGTCCATACCGCCCAAGACTACTTAAATTCCTGTTAAGGAGTCAGGAGCGTGGCGTTCGTTTCAGAGCGTATAAAAGGTGCTTTTTTTTAAGTACGTTCTTCATTTCGTCGATAAACGGTATAAAAACCCTGTCGAGTATACTAAAACATACCAAACACCAGTTATAAGCATAGTTATAGCGATGTTAATCAGCTCCGATACCTATGCGCAACCTACTCGTTTTTGCATGTTTCCTATGTCTTGTTATTTCCGTACGCGCGCAGACTTCTGCCGACTGTAGAACGGCCATTCCCGTATGTGCCGATGCCCCCATTGACGGTCTGCTGGACGGTAGGGGGGATATCGACGATTTTGACCCGGAGGTCATCGACCGTACCGGTTGTTTGGAAAAAGGGAGCCTTGGGAACGCTAATATTGAAAACAATACGGCATGGTACGTGTTTCGGGCGGGTACCGGGGGTCAGGTCGGTTTTGATATCGAAGGGCTCAACCCAACGGCAGAACTCGATTTTGCCGTGTATGGTCCGGATGTGGATTGCGGGGCGATCAGTAGTGGTGAGGCCCAGCCCATTCGCTGTAATTTTGAAGTAAACGAAACACGTTTTACAGGGGTGGGGGTAAACCCGGAAAATGGACAAACAGGGCAACCTTCCTTGACCCAAAACCTGAATACCTATGATGAGTGGCTGGATGTAGAACCAGGGGAAATCTATTTTATTTTGATCAATAACTTCGGAAGTGTGAATTCGGACCCGGAACCTTTTATACTCACCTTTACGGGAAATTCTGTAGAAGCCGATCAGAACACCGCATTGGACTGTACCCTGCGCGACGAGTTTTTGGGACTGGATATCATCGCTTGTGAAGGCGATCCCGACATTACCTTAAGCGCATTGAATTCTCCTGCCGGACCGGACATCGTAAACGTAAGTTGGACGGTAGACTACAATGATGACGGTACCATGGACGATAACTTGTTGAGCGGACCCGATGCCACCGAACTGATCGTTTCAAGCCCGAATTCCGGGCGCTATTTTGTTACGATTGAAACCAGTTTTGGTCCGGTAATCGATGATGTTTTGATTACGTTTTATGGCGTACCCATACTCGATCGAGTTGATATTTTGGAAGATATCCTTGATGACGATACCCGAACGAACAGTGTGGCCATTTTTGCATCGGGTGATGGCGATTACGAATATTCGGTCAATGATAGTCCCTTTCAGGACGACCCGGTATTCGATAATGTGCCCGTCGGCATAAATACGGTGATCATTAACGATAAAAATGGTTGTGGGACATCGGAACCCGATGAGTTTTTAGTAGCGGGATATCCCAAATTTTTCACTCCAAATGCCGACGGCATCAATGACGAATGGTTCGTATACGGAATAGAAACATTGACCGATCCTAGCGTATTCATATTTGATCGTTACGGAAAACTATTAAAACAACTCACCCCCAACGATACTTGGGACGGTACTTTCAACGGAAGGCCCTTGCCTTCATCCGATTATTGGTTTAAGCTCGATTTTTCTAGGACCGAGAACGGTATCGTTGTGGCCCGTACCATTCAATCGCATTTTACTTTGAAGCGTTGAATACTTCCGTTTCAACTACAGGGTTGTTAAAAGTTCAAGGTATACCCCAAACTAATATTCGTGTTTACACGATCCACTATAGCCGGTGTGGTCACCCCAACATCAAATAATTGTAGATTGGTAGTTCGTTCCGCACGGCTAAAGGCCAAATCGAGTCGGCTACCACCAAAATCATAACCTAGTCCACCTGAAAATCCGGTCAGATCTCCAACGGTAGTTCCGTTGACGTAAGGACTCTGTTCGTACCGATAACCACCACGAAGGCTAAACCGTTGGATACGGTATTCCCCGCCTACTCTTACTGTTGACACTCCAGTGAGTGCTTCCGTAATCTCTGAATTTGCAGTGTTGATAAATTCAGGATTGTCTCTGCGACTGAATTTTGAGCTTGAAAAGTCTTGATAATCATAATCGACGCTGAGCAGACCGCGTTTCCCAAATATGAGGGCCATACTTGCGGTTAGTTTCCCTGGAGTTTTTAGGGTATAGGTTTCAAAAAGATTAACAGCGTTGTTAAAATTGATAAAAATGATATCGGGATTTCGCTGGGCAAAATCAGAGTTTAGTTCTTGGGAGGTATCTGCTGTAAGCCTATACCATGTAGGGGATTGATAGCTGGCCCCCAAACGAACCGTTTCGTTTATTTTTAATATGGAACCTAGGCCGAGAGAAAACCCTCCGCCATTTATTCGCAACAAATTGTCAAAAGTGGTACTTGAAATTGCTGAATCGTCGTCATACCCGCTTTCCGTAAATAAGTCAATTTGCTCGTAGAAAACATCATGAATGTTAATTGAAGCGCCTAGGTGTAGTTTTTTTTGGTACTGTGTGGCAACGTTGATTGTATATTTTGCATTATATCCAGAGGTGATTTGTGTAAAGCGTTGTGCGACTTCTGAATAAGAAGCATTACGAATATAAGTGGTATTGGTATTTTCATTTGTGACGGGATCAATTATGCCGCCTTGAAACCCTAGGAAGGTTTGTTGGTCGTCAAAGGCAAAAGGGTTATTAGGATTTGCGCCGATATCCTCATATACACGTTCAATCAATTCACCATCATCCAATACAATTTCTTCAAGAGGAAGCCCGTTTGCAAAGGCCAAAAAGTAGGAGTCGATTCCTTGGTTGCTTCGTCCCTCGACCTGGGTGCGGTCGTCAAAATTTTCCACGAGGTCATAGTTGAAGGCGATGGAAAAACGGTTCCAGTCGGCCTCATCGTCGCTATTATTGAAAACCAAAACACCACCGATTTGATTCAATTCGGAAGTGTTGAAATCGAAGTTTCTTGAAGTCCCGAAATAATTGGAGGTATTGTCCCTGTTATAATTGCTGCCGGTCATGGTAAAAAGGCCGTGATTGAAGACCGCCGATCCTGCGGGATTGTTGTTCAGGGCCGATAGGTCTCCACCCAACGCTCCGAAAGCACCGCCCATCGCTTGATAACGGGCCGTTCCCTGGAGGTTTTCCCGTGAAAAACGGAGAACGTCGTTAATGTTTTGCGCGCTGCCGATAGCACATACCAAACAGGTTATGAAAATGGATAACTTTTTCATTGCTAAATAATTTTGTATTTGTACCATTTTAACTTTGAAATAGCACTAATAAATCGTTTCTTTTTTAGTTATTCTTCGTTAAAAAGCCTGTCCCCGGCTTGAACGGGGATAGAACCGTAGCTAAGGCTATGCTTAGATTTTTTGTCTTGAATTACTAAAAGATAATTCAATTTCTATACATGCCATTTCAAAGTTAAAATGGTATGGGAATTTGGAATACTACCCTCTGCTACGTCCGCCGCTGCGGCCTCCACCGCTGCTTCTTCCGCCACCTGAAGAACGTGACGACCCACCACCGGAACTTCGGTAGCTTCCGCTGCTGCGTGAGCTGCCACCGGAACTTCGGTAACTTCCACTACTTCGTGAACTTCCTCCCGAACTTCGGTAACTTCCACTGCTCCGTGAGCTGCCACCGGAACTTCGGTAACTTCCGCTACTGCGCGAACTTCCCGTTCTGCCGTAAGAACCGCTACTGCGGGTACTGTTGCGACTTCCGCTGCCCCTGTAGGTGGAGGTCCTTGGTGTTGTAGCCCTTCCCACTCCTGTGGAAGAACCCCTTTGGTAGCCACTGCTCCGTGGAACGGTACTGCGATAGCCGTTATTACTTCTTGTTGCGCTATTGTATCGGGATGTGCCATTGTTTCTCGGTACTGCCCGGGTACTTCGGCTGCTCCGGTACGAACGGTTCTGATTGATACCGGCAGTTCTTCTGCTGCTCGAGCTGCTTCTATAGTTTCGGGAGCTTCGTCCTACGTTGCCACGGGTACTTGATGTACTTCTGTAGCGACTGCTCGCATTGGAGCGACCAGCGGTACGGTTGGAACGGCCAAGAATGTCGCTTCTGTTTCCATTGGCGGCAAGCGCCCTTGTATTGTAGTAGCCACGCCTTCCTTGGTTTACGGCAAAATTGCGTCTTCCATATCCATAGTTGTTCCATCCGTTGTAATAGCCGTACGGTGGGCACCAGGTATTGAAACCTCCCCAACCCCAGCCAAAGCCTCCGCCCCAGCCCCAGTTGTTCCATCGGTTCCAGCCCCAGCCTCCGCCCCAGCCCCAATTGTTCCATCGGTTCCAGCCCCAGCCGGCATTCCAGCCGAAGCCTCCGCCCCAGCCCCAGTTGTTCCATAGCCACGGCGATCCGAAACCTGCGCCGCCCCAGCCCCAATTGTCATAGACATTGACAGTTACGTTCTGTGGGTTGTCTCCCCATGCCGGTTGTCCGGCGTAATCGTTGTCGCTTTGGTAGTAGTCGGTCAATTGCGATTCGGCAATACTATCGTTTAAGGTATCGCTGCTGTAACCGTCCACGTCCACAAAAATGTCGTCCTCCAGCAGTTCGCCATATTGGTCGGCCTGTTGCTCAAAGTAATTTTTATAAATGTTATCTCCGTTTGTACCCTGTTGTCTTTGTTGCCGGGTATTCTGAACCGGCCTTTCAACGCCCACCTGCCTTTGGCCATTGGAGTAAATACCGTCATTATCGTAGTAAGAGGCTTGATGGTACGATCCGCAGGAAGCGGCAATTATACCGACAAAGGTTAAAAGCATGGCCTGACGAAAGCGATGGAGGGGTGGCGATTGTATCATGGTTGCAATTTTATATTGTTGAACATTTTAAAAATAGTTAGTTTTACCCAAATATTTCACGTTACTAAGCACAATATTTGTGCCAAACTATAGACTATGGGTAAAAAATTGACGAAGCGTAGTGAGGATTATTCCAAATGGTACAACGAACTGGTGGTAAAGGCCGACTTGGCCGAAAATTCCGGTGTCCGTGGCTGTATGGTGATCAAACCCTATGGTTTCGCTATCTGGGAAAAAATGCAGGCGGCGTTGGATAAAATGTTCAAGGATACGGGGCATCAGAACGCGTATTTCCCATTGTTTATTCCCAAATCCTATTTGAGCAAAGAGGCCAGTCATGTAGAGGGTTTTGCCAAGGAATGCGCCGTTGTTACCCACTACCGTTTAAAAAATGACGAAAATGGTAAGGGAATCATTGTAGATCCCGAAGCAAAATTGGAGGAGGAGCTGATCGTCAGGCCCACTTCGGAAACGATTATTTGGGATACCTATCGACGATGGATCCAATCCTATCGCGACCTGCCCCTTTTGATCAATCAATGGGCCAATGTGGTGCGATGGGAGATGCGTACCCGACTCTTTTTGCGTACCGCGGAGTTTCTCTGGCAGGAAGGCCATACGGCCCATGCTACGGAAAAAGAAGCGGTGACCGAGGCAAAATTGATTTTGGACATCTATGCCGATTTTGCCGAAGAACATATGGCGGTCCCCGTGATCAAAGGTACAAAGACCGCAAGCGAGCGTTTCGCCGGTGCCCTGGACACCTACTGTATAGAGGCCTTAATGCAGGACGGTAAAGCATTGCAGGCAGGTACTTCACATTTTTTGGGACAGAATTTTGCCAAAGCCTTCGATGTGAAGTTCGCAAACAAGGAAGGAAAACAGGAATACGTATGGGCATCCTCCTGGGGCGTTTCCACACGTTTGATGGGCGCCCTTATCATGACACATAGCGATGATAACGGTTTGGTGCTGCCACCAAAATTAGCGCCGATACAAGTTGTTATTGTCCCGATTTACAAAGGCTTGGAGCAACTGGAAGTCATATCGGAAAAAGTACTTCCTATGGTACGAACATTACAAAAAATGGGAATTTCCGTGAAGTATGATGATCGTGATACGCACAAGCCCGGTTTTAAATTTAATGAGTACGAGCTAAAGGGCGTACCGGTGCGTTTGGCCATTGGGCAACGCGATCTGGAAAACGGTACCTACGAAGTGGCGCGTAGGGACACCTTGGAAAAGGAAAGTGTTCCCGCCGATGAAGTGGTCGCCAAAATCGAATGGCTTTTGGAGGACATACAACGCAACGTCTACCAAAAAGCTTCCGACCATAGGGATGCCAATATCACCGAGGTAAGCTCATATGAGGAGTTTAAAACGGTACTGGAAACGAAAGGCGGCTTTATTTCCGCCCATTGGGACGGAACGGGAGAAACCGAGGAAAAAGTGAAGAATGAAACCAAGGCCACTATACGTTGTATTCCCTTGGAGGATGTTGCTGAAAATGGGAACTGTATGGTCACAGGAAAACCTTCGGCAGGTCGTGTGCTGTTCGCAAAGGCGTATTAAGGGATGCAGGCCGATGTATTGGAGATAAAAAGGCGACCCGTTTTTAGGGTAGGTCTACCGGATATGCGACAGAAAATGAGGGTTTCTTTAAAAAAAAATAGCTAGCAGTTGTAGTAGTAAAAAATAATTGTATTTTTGCATCCGCAATTATGCGAAAGCAGGCCCGTTCGTCTAGGGGTTAGGACGCCAGGTTTTCATCCTGGTAACAGGGGTTCGATTCCCCTACGGGCTACTAAGGTACTTTTGTTTTGGTGCCCAATTTGTTTTTTGAAGTACCAAACGTATTGGCCCGTTCGTCTAGGGGTTAGGACGCCAGGTTTTCATCCTGGTAACAGGGGTTCGATTCCCCTACGGGCTACAAGTTTTAAAGCGGTTTTGCTTTAATCGAACAAGATAATATTTAGAAGAAATGGCAAATCATAAGTCGGCATTAAAAAGAATTAGAAGAAACGAAGCGGTTCGCTTGCGCAATAGATATCAGCATAAGACCACTCGTAACGCAATCAAAAAATTGCGTGGTCTTGAGGATAAGAAAGAAGCGGAGGCGTTATTGCCAAGTGTTGTGAGCATGATCGATCGTCTGGCTAAAAGGAACATCGTACACAACAACAAAGCGGCCAACTTAAAAAGTAAGCTTGCCAAGCACGTTGCTGCGTTATAAGGCTTACACAAGGTAAAAGAAACGCCCTAACGGTTTTAAATCGTTAGGGTGTTTTTGTTTTAAAAGAGAAAGATCTAATATAGGCTCCGCAAGTGGACCAAGAAAACGTTCAACACATTTTTTCAGGAACGCTCATGGAATTATTAACCATCAACGACCGTCCATCTTCATAAATCGATTCATAGAGGCCATTTTTAGGTATCCTAGGATAAAACAGGCGTACATCATGGAAAGGGCGGCCATATGCCAAGAATATAAATTTGCCGTTCGGTAGGTGTTGTAATCATATTCCAAAAGCAGCATTGCCCAGGGGTAGAACGAATGAAAAATGATATTCCCCGCACCAAGCCAAAATAAAAGGTTTCTGCTTTTTAAAACTTTTGAACTGCCCTTTTTGACCTCGATTATATATTGAACGGAACAATATACCAGTAAACAGGAACCGATAACGATGGCAAAATTCTGAGGCCTGATCATTACATTTTGAATAAAGGGATTTACGAGACTTGCAATAACCAAAGCCACCGTTCCCCACACTATAATTTTTTTTGCCTTTTCTGATTTTACCGTCAACCAAAAAATCCTAAAAAAATAGCCGTACCAAACGACGTCAAAAATATTATAGATTATGCTATTGTATGCTTCGTATTCCTCTTGATAGATCAATTGAAAGTTTTCGAAATCCCGTATCAACGCCCCTAAAATTTCCATCAATAGCGTATAGGAAAAAAGTATGGGTAGATATTTTAGGGGCGTATCAAAGTATAATTTGTACCGCACGATGGATAACACTACCGTAATCAAATAAACGAATAGAATGTAATTTTCCTTAATAAAATCCAATTCGGTCAGTTTTCATTATGGTAGGTCGGAAATCGTTCTGGTTCGTTCAATCGTTTTTTGGAGGTGGAACCCCATTGGCCCTATTTAAGGTGAGGCTCTGCCCGTTGAAATAGGGATTCGGCGAAACCGGATTTGGAGCGAGGCTCGGTAAAAAAGAGGCGTACGCTTTGGTGCTTTCGCTCTTTGATTTCCCTATGGTCGTGTTTGTAGGGCTGAAATCGTCTTTTAGCAACACGGGCCTCAAATCGTTTGGATCGGCATCATCGATATAAAACAGAAACTCTCGGTCTCCCTTTTTTAAAGCCGGTGAAATCATAATCGAGTTTTGCCTGGGGTGTACAAATTTTTCATTGTCCGGATAGTTTGAAAAATAGAACCGTAGCGTTGAGATATCTACTTTTGCCGCGGTCGCCTGTTGCTCGATAAAAGTGATATAGTCCTTTATGGTCTTGTAATCATAATACACGTACCGGGCGACATCGAATTTTTCGTAGGCTTCGGAACGTTGCATGCTTTTGAGCGCTCCCTTGTCGGCACCTTTCTTAGGGTCTTTTTCATATTGCTCTTGATCACGTTCTTTACCTGCTCCTCGGTTTATGGAATCTTCATACCGCTGGATGAGCGGCACCCTACGTTCGGAATAGTTGTCGTAATAGCCCTTGGCATTGGCAATAGTGATAATTTGCCCTGGCGGGGGAACAGGTTTTTCTTCTTTGGGTTCTTCGGTTTTTGGCTGGCAACTTCCCAGCCCGATTAGCAGCAGTAACATAAGCGGTGCTACAGCATTTCCACGGTTTTTCATGGTTCTGGTTTTTAGAGGTTAAAATAAGATTAATGTTTCTCAACTAGGGGGAAGAGCGCATCTCTGCACGATAAAGATATTTATTTTAAGGATAACAGTACTTAAAAAAGTAATTATTCCTGAAAACAATAAATCCCGAACACCAAAATTGGAGCTCGGGATTTAAAGTATGTATTTCGCCTGATGGCGTCTATTGACTCATGGTCATTAAAAACTCTTCGTTATTACGGGTCTGTTTGATGCGTTGTTCAATGAATTCCATAGCTTCCACGGGATTCATGTCCGCCAAATACTTGCGCAAGATCCACATGCGTTGAATCGTACTTTCGTCCAATAATAGGTCGTCTCTTCGCGTGCTCGAAGAAGTAAGGTCGATGGCAGGGAATATCCTTCGGTTCGAAATTTTTCGATCCAACTGCAACTCCATGTTACCGGTACCTTTGAATTCTTCAAAAATAACTTCGTCCATTTTGGATCCGGTTTCGGTCAATGCGGTAGCGATGATGGATAACGATCCGCCGTTTTCGATATTACGGGCGGCTCCAAAGAATCGTTTTGGTTTGTGAAGCGCGTTGGCGTCGACACCACCACTCAACACCTTTCCAGATGCGGGTTGTACGGTGTTATACGCACGTGCCAATCGGGTTATGGAATCGAGCAGGATGACCACATCATGGCCACATTCCACCAGTCTTTTCGCTTTTTCCAAAACAATGTTTGCGACCCTAACGTGTTCCACTGCCTCCTTGTCGAAGGTAGAAGCTACTACTTCGCCACGTACATTACGCTGCATATCCGTTACCTCTTCGGGACGTTCGTCGATCAGCAAAATGATCTGATAAACCTCTGGGTGGTTGGCGGCTATTGCGTTGGCAATGTCTTTCAACAACATTGTCTTCCCTGTTTTGGGTTGCGATACGATCATACCACGTTGTCCTTTACCGATTGGGGAAAACAAATCCATGACACGGGTAGAGATACTGCTCTGCCGTTCGGCAATATTAAATTTTTCCTGAGGGAAAAGCGGTGTCAAATGTTCAAAGGACACCCGATCGCGAACGACCTGCGGGTCTATTCCATTGATCTTGTTTACCTTGATCAGGGGAAAATACTTTTCACCTTCTTTTGGTGGGCGCACATTTCCCAACACCGTATCACCGGTTTTTAGACCGAACAGACGGATCTGCGATTGGGAAACATAAATATCATCGGGAGAGGAAAGGTAGTTGTAATCCGAAGAACGTAGAAAGCCGTATCCGTCCTGCATGATATCCAGAACGCCTTCACTTTCAATAATGCTATCGAATTCAAATTCGGGTTCCTTATAACGGTTGCGCAAATCTTTGTCAAAATTACTCTTATCGTAATTTTGCTGCTTTTGGGGCCGTTGGGGCCTATTTTTGCTTTGGGGTTTGTGCTGTTCTTTTCGAGGGGCGTTGTGTTCCGGTTTTTTAACTTCGGTCTTTTCTTTGGTATCGTTGTTCGATTCCGTTTTTTGTGACTTTTTGTCCTGTTCCGCACGGGGTTTCGGATTCGGCCTGTTTTTATCCACCCGTTCCCTTTTTACCTTGGGCTTTGCCGGGGCCGGTTTTTTTGTTTCGGTGGCTTCCGGTTGCTTTTTGGCTGGGGCCACTTCGGCTACTTTTTTGGGGTCGGCCGCTTGCACATCTAAAATTTGATAAACAAGGTCCAGTTTTTTGAGGGATTTGTATTTGGGAACTTTTAATCCGGATGCTATTTCCTGAAGTTCAGGTAGCTTTTTAGCTTTTAAATCTGAAATTTCAAACATTAAAGTATGTGTAAATTAGTACGTGTGTTGAAAATTGTTGAAGTCTTCTGTTAATTGGATAAACTGGGGAATGAAATCCCAGAGGGTAAGTGCTTTGTCTTAACGCAACAATAATACAAATTATTTTCAACATTAAATGAATATTTTTAAAAAGACCTGTACTTTTGCGATGCTTAAAACGTTAATAGTCCATGTTGCAGAGAATTCAAACCGTATATTTACTCTTGGTACTGATCATTGCGGGCGTTTTGCCCTTTTGGTTGCACCTTTGGTCCGATGCTAGCGGTACGGAAATTTATGCAAGCAATGAAATGTTGATTTCCATTTCGTTCTATGTAATCGCCGTTTTGGCCCTTGTGGCTATCTTGTTGTTCAAGAATAGAAAAAATCAATTTGTGATAAACAGATTGAATATGATATTAAATCTTTTTTTACTAGGATTTTTCGTTTACCGATCGCTAAACTTATCTGGAGAAACCTTGGTTTCGGAGAAGGGTATTGGGATGCTGATTCCTATTATTTCTATCGTTTTTTTGGTCCTGGCCAACAGGAACATTAAAAAGGATGAGGATCTTGTAAAATCTGTGGATCGTTTGCGATAAACCTTACATCTTAGTAGTATTAGTGCGTGAGCCCAGGGGTTGTTCCCTGGGCTTTTTTTGTACCATACGCAAGGTACTCTGCATAGTAATGCCATACTCGGAGCATACCACGGTAAGGGTGCCGTCCGACCGCTTTATTCAATCTTTAACGGAGAACGTTCCCTCCCTAAGGGCAGGTAACCAAACCGTTTCCAATTTTTGGGTGTAGGCGTCCTGGGAACCTTCTTTGGATTGGTGTTCCGAACGGGGCAACAACAACACTTCTCGATACTCTTTCAATTGGTTGATACCGGCATAAATACCCTCCGGCGGGCAAGTTTGGTCGAGAAGTCCGATTCCCATCAACATGGGACATTTGATATTGGGTACAAAATTGGCCACATCATAATACCGACTGGTAGCCCATACTTTTTCCTTGTCTTTTCCTTCGGTATTGGTATACCAATGTGGCCAACCGCCCTTTCTGCCGATCGTGGGGCCCATAGTATCAAAACCTGCGGGTACCAAAGCCATGGAGGCGGTTATCTTAGGATGCAGTCCCGCCGTAACCACGGCCTGCAGGCCTCCCTGGCTCGTTCCCATGACGACCAAGGTCTCTCCGTCCCAATCGGGATGTTCGGTCAAGTATTCGGCGGCACGGAAACAAGAAAGGTACATGCGTAAAAAGTAGCTCTGTTCCCTACTCTCATTATCAATGGAGGGGTAATCTTTTAGAAAACCTTCTTTTTTTTCGGTATAAAAATGCTGCTCCCGGTCGATAGGCAGGTCATGGGGGTTGATGTTGAGTACCAACCAACCCTCTTTGGCCTTGTCGATGGCCCATTCGGGTTGTAATGGATATACCCCTGCCCATTGCACGATCAACAGCGCGGGAAGTTTTTTGTTGTCCTTTGGTTTTGCCATTTGGCCACGGATCCAACTTTTGTTAATGTTTTTCATCTGAATATGGGCATATTCGATATTCGGATTTTCCGGCAAATGACGGTGTTGTATCTGGGTGTTTTTGGGGATGGCCTTTAGTAGTTCGATCTGCTTGTCCCAAAAGGCATCAAAATCGGCCGGGCGTTCGCTTGAGAGCGCTATTTTGTCGGGGTCGGCAATGGCCCCGCTCAGCTGTTCGTTATGCGACCCGTTCGCAGTTACCCAGTCGAGTTCGAGTAAAATGGCACCAGGGGCGGTAAATTGATGTTGCAACCGTGCCTTGTTGCCTTTTGTGGGTAGGGCCCCCTCGGAAACGACCGTGAGCCCGCCAAGCTTTAAAGAATAGGTAAGGGAGTCTAATTTTGCATCCTTATCTAGGGTAATGGTCCAATGGACTGTTTCCCCCACCGAAAAGATTCCATCGGGTCTGTCCAGGGAAATGGATACTTGGGCAATCGCCGTAAATTGAAACTGTAAGATCAAGGCGATCATGGTCGCCATTCGTTGTGCAAAGGTCATTTTGAGCTTGATTAAAAGGATTGTTATGCGTTTTGTCGGTTTACGAAAATAAGGAGAAAAAGATGGTTCCTGAATAAGGTTATCGTTTCCCCAATTCCACGACCTCTAGGTTTTTAATGTCTTTTCCATCGATTTCGAAACGTAGCATGGTCCGCACATGATGAAAACCATGTTTTCCACAAGCTCCGGGATTCATATGCAACACCTGCAGTTTTTTGTCCATCATCACTTTTAAAATATGGGAATGCCCACAGATAAACAATTGTGGAGGGTCATTTTTGATCTCGTTCCGGGTACGCGCATTGTATTTTGGGGGATAGCCACCGATATGCGTCATAAACACCGATACCTCCTCGCAAAAAAAACGATCGTTCAACGGAAATTCCTGCTGAATGGCCGTGTTGTCGATATTGCCGTATACCGCGCGCAGCGGTTTGATCTTTGCCAGGGTATCGGTAACGGATAAACTGCCGATATCCCCCGCATGCCAAATTTCATCTGCCTGGGCAGCATATTTTAGTATGCTATCGTCCATATGGGAATGGGTATCCGATAAAAGCAGAATTTTGGTCACGTACGATTGCTATTGTTCGGTCCGCTAAGCTATAAAATAGGAACGGCCAGTGAAAATTTCCCGATTAAAAATAATGCTTTAGTTTTTATCCTTTCGTTGCACATTTCCTTTTAGTGATCGAGCCTATGTACTCTTAAGGTTTAACACGATTATAACGGCTTTCCGATTCCCGTGCCACTTTTTAAGCAGGCTTGTTTCCGCTAATGTGTATCTTTGCATTCGTGAATCCTACTTTTCTTCCTTGAGATATTTTGTTCAGTTTTCATATATGGGAACCGCGTACCACGGGTGGCAAAAACAACCGAATGCCATTACCGTGCAATCGGTAATGGAAGATGCCTTTTCCAAGCTGTTGGGGAATGCCATAAACTTGGTTGGTGCCGGTCGAACGGACGCAGGAGTACATGCAAAGACCATGTTTGCCCATTTTGACAGTGATGGTATCGCCGAACGATCTGAATTGACGCATCGTTTGAATGCATTTTTGCCCGAGGGTATTGCCGTCGAGGAAATTTTTGAGGTTTCCGATACGGCCCACGCACGTTTTCATGCGGTGGAACGGGGTTATGAATATTGGGTGACACAGCAAAAAAATCCTTTTTTAACGGGTCTGGCACATTATGTAAAAATGCCATTGGACGTAGCGGCGATGAACCGTGCGGCATCCCTATTATTGGAGTATGACGATTTCGAATGTTTTTCCAAATCCAACACCGATGTAAAAACCTATCGCTGCGATATCCGTTCGGCACAATGGCAAGTTGTGGGGGACCGATTGGTCTTTTCGATTACGGCGGATCGATTTCTAAGGAACATGGTGCGGGCGATCGTGGGCACCTTATTGGACATCGGAACGGGTAAAAAATTACCAGAGGCGCTACATGCGGTCATCGCCAGTAAGGACCGGGCCATGGCGGGCCCTTCGGTACCGGCAAAAGGATTATATTTAACCAGGGTTTTATATCCACAGGAGCTATTTAAGTAATGAACTCATTTAGACTTTTTGGATTGAAGCGAAAATTAGTGATTTAAAGGCCTGTTGAAGACTTTTTTGAGTTTCATAGCAGGGCTACGAGAGGAAAAAAAGGCAAAAACAGGGCTGTAAAGGACAATTTTTTAGCCAATTAAAAAAGTCTAAATGAGTTCAATGGAAAATAATTCGGGGAAGGCATTTGATTACAACTTGTTCAAGCGGTTGATCGCGCATACAAGACCGTATCGCACAACGTTTTATGGGGTGGCCCTTGCCGCTGTACTGTTGTCCGTTTTTGCCGTATTGACGGCTTCTTTTGCCGGAAAGATCGTAAACGAGGCCATAAAACCGAACGATGCCGACAAGTTGTTGACCCTTACATTGACCATGCTGGGAGTGTTATTGGGGCAGGTGATCAGTCAGTTGGGCTTTAACTATTATGCCAATTGGCTAGGGCAATCGGTGATCAAGGATATACGTGTGGCCCTTTTCCAAAAGATGATGGGTTTTCGAATGCAGTATTTTGATAACTCGTCCATTGGGGTTTTGGTCACCAGGGCAGTGGCCGATATGCAGCGCATCGGGGAAATTTTTAGTCAAGGCTTTTTTGTGATCGTTGCCGATTTATTGAAAATGCTAACGGCAGCAATAGTGATGTTATATCTTAACTGGAGATTGGCTTTATTGGTCTTTGCCCTGTTGCCGATCATCCTATATGCTACCCGATTGTTTCAAAAAGCAATGAAAATCGCGTTTATCGAAGTGCGTGCCCAGGTATCCAATTTAAACTCTTTTGTGCAAGAGCGTATAACGGGCATGAAAATAGTACAGTTGTTCACACGTGAGGAAATCGAGAAAGAAAAATTCAGGAAGATCAACGAGAAACATCAGAACGCTTGGTTAAAAACGGTATGGTACAATTCCATTTTTTTTCCGATTGCCGAAATTGTCTCTGCCATAGCGGTAGGTTTGGTGGTGTATTTTGGCGTATTACAGGATTTGAACAGCGTTGTACCCGACACCATCGGTACCATTGTTTCCTTTCTATTTTTGATAGAACTTCTTTTTAGGCCGCTACGGCAGATTGCCGATAAGTTCAATACCCTACAGATGGGCATGGTCGCGGCCAATCGCGTATTTGCCATTTTGGATACCGACAGCCGTATTGCCGATTCTGGAGCAACGGAACGGGAACAGGTACAAGGGGAAATCTCTTTTAAGGATGTCCACTTTGGCTATTTGGCGGACGAGGAGGTGTTGCACGGTATTTCTTTCGATGTGAAAGCAGGGGAGACCGTGGCCATTGTCGGGTCCACAGGGGCCGGTAAATCGACCATCATTAACCTTTTGAACCGTTTTTATGAAATAAATTCCGGTACCATTTCGGTGGATGGCGTTTCCATAAAGGAATACACCTTGTCCAACTTACGCTCACATATCGCGGTGGTTTTGCAAGATGTTTTTCTTTTTGCCGATACCATTGCCAACAATATCTCTTTAAAGGACGCGGAGGTGTCCCTACAGCAAATCGAGGCGGCGGCAAAACAGATCGGAGTGCACGAGTTTATCGAAAGTCTTCCCGGAGGGTATACCTATAACGTAAAGGAGCGTGGAACCATGCTATCGAGCGGACAGCGACAGTTGATCGCTTTTTTAAGGGCCTATGTCAGCGATCCGAGTATTTTGGTGTTGGACGAGGCCACGTCATCCGTAGATACCTATTCCGAGCAGCTCATACAAAAGGCAACGGAAAAAATTACAGAGGGCCGTACCTCCATTATTATTGCACACCGGTTGGCGACCATTAAAAAGGCGGATAAGATTTTGGTGATGGATGCCGGTAAAATTGTGGAGACCGGAACCCATAAAGAACTTCTGAAAAAAGGTGGCTACTATAACACCCTCTACGAGGCCCAATTTTTGGCCGACGAGGTTGCTTGATGATAGGTAGCCATATCAAGTTTGGTAATTCACTAAAGTAGCTTCTAAGTAATATTGGACCTGATGAGTTTCTTTAAACCAAATCCTCTTTTAGCATGTTGGAAAGGCTTTCGGTATCCTTAAAAGGGACAAAGGCGCCGTTTTTAATGTAGGAGATGTTTCCCGTTTCCTCACTGACTACCAGTGCGATCGCATCGGTCTTGTCCGTAATGCCCACCGCTGCACGATGCCGTAACCCGAAGCGCAGCGGAATACCACGTTCATTGGAAACGGGCAGTATTACCCTCGTCGCTACGATATAATTGTTTTCTATTACTACAGCGCCATCATGGAGGGGACTGTTTTTATAAAAGATGCTCTCCAAGATCGGTTGGTTTACCTCGGAGTACATAATATCCCCCGTCGATTTAACAAAGTCCAAGGAGTTGTTTCGGGCAAATACCAAAAGGGCTCCCGTTTTGGAACTGGCCATGTTTTCGCACGCCCCTAAAATGGCGTTCACATCCAAACTGGTGGTCAACCCTTCCTGTCTTAAAAACTTAAAATGTTTTATAAAGTTTCGTTTGTTCGCAAAATTGGTCGAACCGATCATCAGCAAAAACTTACGTATTTCCTGTTGAAATACAATGATCAGGGCAATCAGGCCAACTTGCATAAAGGCACCGACCATACTACTGATCATTTCCATACCCAACAATTCGGTCAGTTTCCAAAAGGTCCAAACAATAACGATTCCGATAAAGATGTTGATGGCCACGGAGCCGCGGACCAATTTGTAGATATAGTAAAGAAGAATGGCGACCAGAATAATATCAAGGACATCCGTTATCTTAAATTCGATAAAATTCAAAAAATCCAATTCCCTTTCGCCGTTTTGGTAAAATTATGAAAAATAGACGTACCAAAATCGATGGTATCCGAACTACCGGTGTCGGGAGGTCGAAAATCATGGTAATGGACGTGAACTTAAGCTAAAAGCTGTGAAAGTGTGATGGCCTCCATTGCCTCCTTAACGTCGTGTACCCGAAGTATTTGTGCGCCCTTTTGCAAGGCATAGGTATGCAAAACGGTAGACCCGTTCAGGGCGTTTTCCGCAGTGGTGCCCAACGCTTTATAGATCATCGATTTTCTGCTAAGCCCCACCAAAATTGGAAGTTCCAGGGCTTTGAAAGCGTCAAGGTGCGACAACAGCTCGTAATTTTGCTCCAGGGTTTTGGCAAAACCAAAACCGGGATCTACTACAATGTCATGAATTCCGAGCGTCCTTGCCGCGGCAATCCGCTCTGAAAAATAGAATAGGATGTCCGTAAGCAGATCGCTATAGCCGGTCTGTTCCTGCATGGTCTTCGCAGTTCCCCGCATATGCATCATAATATAGGGTACCCGCAAACGTGCTACGGTAGCCAGCATTTCCGTATCCCTTGTTCCGGCGGAAATATCGTTGATCATGGCGGCACCGGCGGCTATACATTCGGCGGCCACGCTGCTCCTAAAGGTGTCTATGGACAATGTTATTTTTGGAAAATGGTCCAACAACAGCCGTACTATCGGTAAAATACGTTGCAATTCCTCCGTTTCGGATACCGCTTGCGCTCCGGGGCGTGAGCTATAAGCGCCCAGGTCGATAAACGTGGCGCCCTCATCCAACATTTTGGTTACCTGTGCCAATACGCCCTCATTATCCGAGTATCGGCCACCGTCGTAAAATGAGTCGGGAGTAACGTTTAGGATTCCCATTATTTTAGGAACGGCGAGGTCGATCAGGGTGCCTTTACAGTTTAAGGTCATATTCGCAAGGGTATCGTTTGACAAAACAAGTTTAAAACACGAGATTTGCCTTCAAACTCGGGGTTTACGACCGCCGAAGTCCAAGAATTCAAAATTTTGAACGAAATTTACGCAAATTAGAGCGATTACGATGCAGCAAACCTCCGAACAATACGACCACGTTATTCAAACGTGTCGCGCGCTATTCGAAAAGAAAATGAGCGACTATGGCAGTGCTTGGAGAATTCTTCGACTTCCCTCGTTAACGGATCAAATTTTTATCAAAGCGCAACGTATTCGAGGTTTGCAGGAAAATCAGGTGCGCAAAGTGGACGAAGGGGAGCGTTCCGAGTTTATCGGAATCATCAACTACTCCATTATGGCATTGGTTCAGCTGAAGAAGGGTGTTGCCGACCAGCCCGATCTTTCGGTCTCCGAAGCTTTGGCGCTGTTCGATGCCCACACCCATGAAACAAAACGGTTGATGGAAAATAAAAATCACGATTATGGCGAAGCTTGGAGGGACATGCGCGTGAGTTCGCTTACCGATCTTATTTTACAAAAAATATTACGGGTCAAACAAATAGAGGACAATAAGGGGAAAACGTTGGTCAGTGAGGGTATCGATGCCAACTATCAGGACATGGTGAACTATGCCGTTTTCGCCATGATCCATTTAGGGGCCGAACCGGAATAACGCGGTCAGTTGTAGCAGACCATTTTTTGGAACATGACAAACATAATGTGCGGAAAATATTTAAAAGGAAGTTGAGCAAATGATGAAATATTTGGTTTCCATAAGCAGGGTTTTAGTAGGGGTGTTATTTATCGTAAGCGGATTTATAAAACTGAACGATCCCGTAGGCTTCTCTTTTAAATTGGAAGAGTATTTTAGCCCGGGCGTGCTCGATTTGCCCTTCTTCGAACCTTATGCGCTGTATATTTCTATTTTTGTCGTCATACTCGAGGTGCTATTGGGGGTAATGCTCTTGGTAGGGTTTCGTATAAAATTTACGGTGTGGAGCCTTTTGGCAATGATTTTGGGCTTTACCTTTCTCACCTTTTATTCCGCTTATTTCAATAAGGTTACCGATTGTGGTTGCTTTGGCGATGCGTTAAAGCTGACCCCTTGGCAGTCCTTTATCAAAGATGTGATTTTATTGGTGCTCATCCTGATACTTTTCAAGGGAAGGGCCTTCATTAAACCGATCGTCGGTTCCAATGCCAAGCGTATCATTACCGTCGCGGCTTTGGTGATCAGTGCGCTATATGCAAGATATGTGCTGCGGCACCTTCCCGTAATCGATTTCAGACCATATAAGATAGGGGCCAACATTAAAGATGGAATGAACGTCCCCGAAGGGGCACCGGCGGCCATCTTTGATTATGCCTGGAAGTTTAAAATTGATGGCAAGGAAGAGGTTATCGTAACACAGGGCGATTACCCAAATGTAGAAGGGGAGTTCATCGATGTTGAAACTACGGAAGTGCAGAAGGGATATGAACCACCGATACATGATTTTACATTGGAACGGAACGGAACCGATTTTACCGATACCCTGTTGGTCGCGCCAAAGTTGGTAATGGTCATCGCCTATGATGTGGCCAAAACGGAACGCAATGTGTATTCGGAAATCAAGACCGTTACCGATACTGCCTTGGAAAAAGGCTATCAGGTCATCGGTATGTCCGCCTCCAACGATGCACTTACCGGACCCTTGATCAACGATTACGGACTCGGATTCGATTTTTATTTTACCGATGAAACGGCTTTAAAAACAATAGTACGTTCCAATCCGGGAGTATTGGTGTTGGAAAAGGGCACTATAGTCCAAAAAGTGCATTTCAATGATTTGGACGAACTGGAATTTAAAGAATAGCAATAGAAACACGTATAACGTAATCACGAAAATAAACAGTCATTATAATGAGAAGTAAAATAGTAGCAGGAAACTGGAAGATGAATAAAAATAGGACCGAGACCGAAGCCTTGTTGGCGGAGTTATCGGCAAAACTGCCCGATACGAATGCCGAAGTAATGGTCGCCCCACCTTACGTAAATCTGGGTGAAGCTGTCCGGTATCTTGATGATTCCATTATAGCGGTCATTGCCCAAAACATGCATTTTGCAGAAAGCGGTGCATATACCGGCGAGATTTCCGCAGATATGTTGTTGGATATTGGTGTGGATACCGCCATCATCGGTCATTCCGAACGTAGGGCCTATTTTGGGGAAACCGATGCTATTTTGGCTAAAAAAGTAGCTTTTGCCCTAGAAAAGAACATTCGTACCATGTTTTGTTTTGGGGAAGAATTGGAAGATAGAAAATCCGGGAACCATTTTAACGTGGTGGCCGACCAGCTAAAAAATGCGCTGTTCTCCTTGGATGCTTCGGCATGGAAAAATATTGTTCTGGCTTACGAACCGGTATGGGCCATCGGCACCGGGGAAACGGCTTCACCGGAGCAGGCGCAAGAAATGCACGCCTTTATCCGAAAAACGATTACCGATCGTTACGACGCCAATGTTGCCGGTAATGTATCCATATTGTATGGTGGTAGTGTAAAGCCTGGCAATGCCAATGAAATTTTCTCCAAACCCGATGTGGACGGTGGTTTGATCGGGGGCGCCTCACTGGTAGCCGATGATTTTATCGCCATTATCAAGGCAATATAGACAACCTTTTATTTTTTTGATGGCAGATACGGATACGGTTTATGTAGAGTATGTTTTTAACGTAAACCCTTTACAGCCCGCATGCGATATTTTGATTGCGGAGCTGGGCGAGGAGGGTTTTGAAAGTTTTGTGGAAAACGAAGATGGGGTACTGGCATATATCCAAAAAGAAGACTGGGACCCCGATGTACTTCAAAAAATTTCTATACTGTCGAATACCGATTTCGAATTTTCCCATTCCAAACGTGAAATTCAACAGGAGAATTGGAACGCAAACTGGGAGCGACATTTTGAACCTATTAGCGTAGACGATACCTGTGTGGTGCGCGCCCCCTTTCATGACAAGGTGGATGTGGAATACGACATTGTGATCATGCCTAAAATGAGTTTTGGTACCGGTCACCATGAGACCACCCATATGATGCTGGCGTATATTTTGGCCAACGATATGCAAGAAAAAGCGGTTTTGGATATGGGTAGCGGAACCGGGGTGCTCGCCATTCTAGCAGCCATGAAAGGAGCAAAATCGGTCGATGCGATAGACATCGACCATTGGTGTTTTTTAAACGCAAAAGAGAATGTAGATCGTAATGGCTGCTCCCATATACAGGTTTTTGAGGGGGATGTGGCTTTGATCGGTGAAAAGAAGTACGACCTCATCTTGGCAAATATCAACCGTAATATTTTACTGAGCGATATTCCTTCCTATGCCGGGGCTTTGCGCCCGGGGGGACAGCTTTTCCTGAGCGGTTTTTTTGAAGAAGACCTACCCTTGGTGAACGAACGTGCGTCACTATCGGGGCTCGAGTATCGGTCAAATCGTGAAAAAAATAATTGGGTCGCGGCCCATTATGCTATTTCTGATGTTAGCATACGCAAATAGAAACCAGGGATTTTTTGTTTAGGCGAAAAAGAACAAGTGTTAAGGGGCAAACTAACATCAGAAATGGTATTATGGTCTAAAGAGTTGACATGTTGGTGCTTATGTGCTGAAATTTCCCACGGTATTTCTCGCTGGACTGACATTCCTAAGCGCAAAATGATTCTGTTAAAAAAACCGGAAAGCGTTTTTTTTTCAGTTCAGAAGGTTATATTTAATCTTGAAACCACAGGTATAACGTTAAAGTTATTGTTATGGGTTACAAAGAAAAGTACCAAGAGGATGTATTATTGGAGGAGGAGACCGTCAAACAAAATGAGATCGTACTCTTCAATGATGAGGTCAACACCTTTGACCATGTAATCGAAACATTGATCGCCGTATGTGAACACTCCCCGGAACAGGCCGAACAGTGTTCCCTAATTGTACATTATAATGGAAAATGCACGGTTAAAACGGGGGAATACGATGATTTGAAACCACGTTGCAGCCGTTTGCTCCAAGCAGGCCTCAGTGCCGAAATCGTGTAATACGACTATCCAGCTTCTTTTTTATAATTGACAACTGTATTCGCATTACGCGAGAACTATTTATATCATCTACTTAGGTAGTTGGTATCAGTTTTTATAAACCAGTTGGGCACTGGTCCTTCCCCTTGAAGTGAACAGTTTGATCAAGTACATTCCGGTTCGTAGTTGATCCAAGACCACAAATTCCTGTTCCTCCGTTATCGTTTTTCGGAATACCTGTTTTCCGGTCAGGTCATAAATTTCTATCCATACTTCATCTGCAGGAATATCAGCGGAATAGACGGTAATCCCCGTGCTTATGGGGTTCGGTAAGGCTATAAAGGGATTGGTCCTTAAAAAAACGAGATCGGCTTCCCCTGAAAAGAAAGCGGTGCCATCGGTAAGATCGATACGTATGCGATAACGGTTGAGGCCTTCATTGGGCATGGGGTCGAAGTATGTCGTATCCCGGGCGTCCAAGGTTTCGAGCGTTCCGATTTCGACAAAGGCATCCCCTTGTTGCCGCTCAATGGCCACGGTAGCTACCTGATAAAGGCTGCTAAGGGCAATAGAAAGCGCTGCTCCGGTACCATCCTCGCTTTTATTGGCGATCAGTGAAGCGTCATAACAAGGGCCACCGAAGGTGCGGTAATCGATCGTTTCGCTGCGTATGCCCGAACTTCCGTCGTTCAATACGGGTTTTATCGAAAAATAGGGCGATGCGATTTCCTGCACGCTAACGACCAATGCCGTGTCCCTTAGGGTAGATAAGAGCTCAAGATCGGCTCCGTTCAAATTATAGACTTCGTACGCGTCGTCCTGTTCTTGCGCGTTCCAGGTAATTTCCACAGCGTCCCTACAATCCAAGGCAACATTAATGGTCGGAGCCCTGGAAATTTGAAAGGAATCGGAGAGGTATTCCCTGGTGCCAATGGTCATTTTAAGGATACCGGTGGCACTCAATCCCTCTGGCGGGGACCATAGGAGAAAACCTTCTTCCAATGATGCCTCCTCCGCAATCGTTTCCCAATCGACTCCGTTGCTATAGCTTACTTCCAGTATTCCAGACTCTTGGTCGAAGCTGTTTTCCCATCTGAGATAGCTTAGGGTTTCCCCATCATAGGGCAGGTTGTCCCCGCTTACGGGATAGTTCCATTGGAAAAAATCATTGTTTTGTACTTCATAGGCAATAGCAAAAGCTTGGGGGCCGCCAGAAATATCGAATCCCGATACCCTAAGGTTCATTTGTCCGGGCGCCGGGTCCGTTATCAGGATTTGTTCCACATTGTTCAGACGGTCAATCCCGGTGGTCGCTGCTGTTTCGAGTGCCGATAAGGAAGGGTCGGTACGCAATACCCATGGCATATAGGTGTTGTTTTGGCCATCGACAATGGTAAGGTCCAAATCGTTCACCAGTGCCTTATTGCTATTGACCTCCGCGGGTGCATCCGTCCATACCAAGGTCGCCTTTAAAAATTTGGTATTGGGAGGCACGGTAATCGTAAAATTTTGATCGGTTCCCCCATCTACTGTACCGGTAACAAAACGGTTCGATCTAATGTTTTCCAGTGCTTTATACGCATTTACCGCGCCGTAGCCCGAACGATGGTCGGGGCCTGGGGAATTTAGGTCGTCGGCCGTAGAGATCAATACCGCTTTTAATAGGGCTGCGGTCGGGGTTTCGCCATACCATTGTTGATACCCTTGGAGCAGTAGCGCGGCTACCCCAGAGGTCAATGCCGTAGCATTCGATGTTCCGGTAATGCTATAGGCCACGAGGTCCGGTTTGATCCTACCATCATAAGTCGGTCCGCTCGACGAAAACGAAACCACCTGTCCTTCCTCATTGGTAGCTCCTACAAGTAGGGTGTTTTTCGCCATTTTAAAGTTTCCCGTAAGGTTACCATAGGTACCTAGGTCTGCATAGGGGCCGTCCGTTGGAATTTCCTGTCCGTCATTCCCGGCCGAAAAAACATGTAGTTCTTCAGAATGGGTATAGGTGTGGTCGTCGTATGCGGCAGCTACCGAGCCGTAAAAGTTTTCGATGGCCGTACCGTAGGAATGGTTTTGCACAAAAATACCGGCCGACGATAGGTTGGTTTCAGGGTCTGGCGATACCAAGGAAAAGTCCGAGGATTGTAGTTTTGCCCCAGGGGCGATTCCCTTGCCCTTGATCGAGGAATTGCCCAGGCCGGCGATAATGGTCGCCATGTCAGTAGCATGATCGTCCACCGTTTCGGCGATCAAAGGGGAGTCGGTGAGTTTATCGATCAAGTCGATATCCCCTTCGCGAAACTTGTTGTCCTTTACCGAAACGGTTATCCCATTGCCGTTCAGTTCGGGATGGTCTCGGTATATTTTTGGAATATTATTTATGGATGGGTTCAAGTCCCTTACGGTACTTTCAGGGACGGTTTTAAGGGTTTCCTTGCCGATATAGCGGACAGTCGGTTCTGCCATAAGCTCTGAAAGAAAGGAAACCGTGCTTGCCTTGAAGTAAATGGTATTGAAATGACGGTGTACTATGGTAACATCCGGAAATTTGGCCAATAGCGCCAGTGTGCGTTCCGCATTGTCGGTTGTCGTCACATAGGGTATAGCACTATCGGTATTGCCGATGTCCTGGATAAGGCGGTCCGCTACTTTCCACCAATCGTTTGCGGGTACTGCGGAAAGTCCTTTTTTCTTTTTTAGGATAGCTGTATCGGTGATGAAAACAATGGCGTGGTACGGGTCCAAAAAGCGTTTTAATACATAACCTTCGTCCCTTAGGTGTTCTCTTTTGATTGGATGTGCGAAACGCACCAAAAATGTTTTTTGGCCATTTTTTGAAGAAACGCTTTGTTCCATATTGATGCTATCGCTGGCAAAAGAACTCCAAATCGGAGCTATCTTTTGCTGTCCAATACACCATTGGACAAAAAGGGCCATAAACCAAAAACACTTTTTCATAGCAGGTATTCACCTTTTAAAAGTATCGGTTTTCAAAAGAAAATCTGGTGTTTTTATCTTTTTTTCGACCAAAAACGTATCGTTTTTTTGTAGGAAACCAAATCTTAAAAAATGTTAACCCAAAATAGCGGAAAAATCGGCAAAAACAGCAGTATTTCGTCGATTTTTTGAGTAAAAAGTGCGGTTTATCGATAAAAGTTAATATTTTAACGGTGTCTTAACTTGGTGCACAAGGTTTGGACATTAATATATTATTAACATAAATCGTATTAAAAAATGAGAAAATTACGAAACTTTATGAAAGTGGTTGCTTTGTCATCCGTCGTTTTGGTCGCATCCTGTGAGAAGGACAACACCGAATCCGATGTGGCTTCTTCGGATGCCGTAAGTGATGATTTGGTAGCAAAACTAGATGGCTTTTACCTGAACGGTAAAGCTGCGGTACCTTTTGTTAACGAATATCCCGATGGAAGTTCGCAAGAGGGTGTTATGGTCGAAGATCTTTTCTTCAGTACAGAACAAATTCAGGCCATGCAGAATTTGAAGGATGGGGAAATGGAAATATGGGGCGAACAGTATCGCACCACCAATTTGGTCAGTCAGCCCAAGACGATCAGCGTTATCGGTTATACCGGTGGTCAATTTGCTTTGAGCAGCGCTGGAAGAACCGGTTTGCAATGGGCGGTCAATAACTACAATAGACTGAACTTGAACATCCGTTTCACCCTTACTTTCGCGGCTTCTACGAGCGCCGATATGGTCATTTATGACAATTCGGTGAACAATCCTGGGTCTTCAGGTGGGTCGGCTGGTTTTCCTTCAGGAGGAAATCCTTTTAAGTTCATTCAAATTTACGGGCTTTCCGGAAGCTCCAACAACGTGAACGAGCATGTTATCTGTCATGAAATGGGCCATTCTATCGGTTTCCGTCATACGGATTACTTTAGCCGTCAAAGCTGTGGTGACAACGTGAACGAAGGTAGTGCAGGAGTGGGAGCGATCTTGATTCCAGGAACACCATCCGGATTTGATCCGAATTCCATTATGTTGGCCTGCTTTAACGACGGTGTTAACGGTGAGTTCAACAACAACGATATTACGGCATTGAACTTTTTGTACTAAGTTTTTTGTTTTAATACTACTGAAGGGGCCGTGGAAATGGCCCCTTTTTTAATGCGGTAACTTTTCTTTCACCAGTCCGTATGCAAAAGTGCCGATCAGTGCCGCAAATATTAAGAGCACAACACTATAATTACCGGTACCGATTAAAACATACATCGGACCGGGGCATGCGCCCGCCAACGCCCATCCCAGGCCGAATAACGAGCCGCCCACAAGGTATCGTATAACGGACTTCTTTTTCTGGGGAAGTGCAATGGAGTTTCCCGCCACATCCTTGACCCCCATTCGTTTGAATAGGAACAGCCCGAGCATACCCACACCGACTGCGGACCCGATAATACCATACATGTGCAGGGCTTCAAATCGGAACATTTCATAAATACGGTACCACGATACCGCTTCCGATTTCACCAAGATGATACCGAACAATATACCGACACTTAAAAATTTTAGAAACTTCATCTTAAAAAATTAATGGGAAGAGTACATGGGTCATCAACAACCCACCAATAAAAAAACCGATTACCGCGATCAATGAAGGCAACTGCAGATTGCTAAGCCCGGTAATGGCATGTCCCGAGGTGCATCCTCCGGCATAGCGGGTACCAAACCCTACCAAAAAGCCAGCGATTAAAATAATGGACATGCCCTTGACGCTCCAAACCTGATCCCAATCGTAAAGTTCGCCGGGCAAAAGCGCCGCACCGGCCTTTTCAAACCCCAACTCGCTCAAAGCTGCAACCGTTTCGGGGTTTAAGGCAATGGGTTTTTGATCGGATAAAAATGTCACGGCAACAAAACCCCCGATAATCGCTCCCGCCACCACGGTTAGGTTCCACTTTTGGGATTTCCAATCAAAGGCGAAGAAATCGGCATATTTGCCGGCACCACCCATAGCACAAAGGGTACGCAGGTTGGACGACATTCCGAATGTCTTACCAAAAAAAACCAACAGCAGCATCACTATGGCAATCAAAGGGCCGGATACATACCACGGCCAAGGGTCTAGAATGAAATCCATACTTTTTTTGATAAAGATACTCAGAATCCGCTTCGAGCTAGGTAACGAATGTTATCCTAGGGTTCAGAAGTTATGCCATTTCAAAGTTTAAATGGCACGAGCTTTCCATAACTGCGGAGCGGAACGGAAACCAAGACGGACGGAAACGGTCCGGAAAAGGCTATCAAAGGGCCGGTGACACAAAACTTTAACAGTATGATCGGTATAGAATGGAGGTATGGAATGTACTTAAACGATATTTTGTGCGTTTGGTTCTCATAGATATTGCCAATCCCAAATCGGCCCTATCATTAACCTACTAGTGTTTTGAAAAGAGTATATATCGTACTGTTCTTTACGGTGTTGTTGCAACAATTACAGGCCCAACAGCAGGCCGCCGTATGGTATTTTGGAGACAACGCAGGCTTGGATTTCAATAGTGGAAGTCCGGTCGTGCTTGAAGACGGGGCATTATCTACTGCCGAAGGTTGCGCCACAATGTCCGATGAAGAGGGAAACCTATTGTTTTATACCGATGGGGTTACCGTATGGGGGCAAGACCATTTGCCCATGCCCAACGGTAGTGATCTAAAAGGGCACTCCTCCAGTACCCAATCGGGAATTATTGTACCGGTTCCGGACAACGCTGATCGGTATATCGTGTTTACTACCTATTTTCAATTGAGGGACGGCCTCTATTACTCGGAGATCGACATGAACGCCAACAGTGGAACGGGCGATGTTGTAAAGAAAAATGTTGCGCTCCGGCCTTTGGTAACCGAAAAGTTGACCGCGGTCATGCACCGTAATGGTAGCGATATTTGGGTACTGGCGCACGATTGGGGATCGAATGCCTATCTGGCCTATTTGGTCACGGCAAGTGGTGTGAGTACCGACCCGGTGATCAGCAATGTCGGTTTCAGTTTGGATTATCCCGCTTCGGACGAAGATGTGTTTAAAAGTCGTGGTTATCTTAAAACATCGCCGGATGGGAGCAAAATAGCCGCTTGTCACTCCTTTGTCGGTCTGGAATTGCTCGACTTTGATGCGGCTACGGGAAAAGTGTCCAATCCAAAGGTATTGATGCAATCCGCTATCAAGGATTTCTACGGCCTGGAATTCTCGCCCAGAACCAACTATCTTTACGCTTCCATTATTAAGGAAGATATTTATCAATTCGATCTCAATGCCCCTGATGTGGCCGCCTCGGTCTTTCCGTTAAACGTACCCGAACAGACCACAGGTGGGCTTCAATTGGCGCTAGATGGTAAAATTTATGTTGCTGGGGCAAAACAACTCGCGGTCATCCAACGCCCCGATGCAGCTGGTGCGGATAGTGGTTTTATGGCCAATGCGGTTTCGCTCGGTACAGGGCACAGTACTTTTGGACTACCGCCGTTCATCACCTCTTACTTTAATGCCGGCATACAGGCAAACGGATTTTGTTTTGGGGATACCACTGCCTTTTCGGTAATTGGTGCTGAGCCGGAAACTCGTTTTTATTGGGATTTTGGTGATGGCGAAACATCGGACCTTGCAAATCCGGGTCATGTTTATGAAAGCCCGGGAATCTATAATGTAAGTGTAACTTTGGAACGCGATACCCGAATTCAGGATGAGCATGCCGTAATCACCATTTATGAAAATGCGGCCGCTTTTGAAGCGGAACACGCCCTGTGTGATGTTGATGGAACCGGAACATATTTTGTTGACTTGGCCCTTTTGGACAACCAAGTGTTGCAAGGGCAGGACCCTACGGTTTTTGAAGTTTCCTACCACCGCAACGAAACCGGAGCCAATACCGATGTGGGCGAGATTTTAAAAACCGAATATGCGACATCCGTGCCCAACGAACGTTTGTTCGCCAGGGTAACCAATGTGTTGTCGGAAAATTGCTATGCCGTTTCCGAGGTCGGTATCACCGTGTTTCCCATTCCCGAACCGCTTTTGGAGCAGAGGTATGTTCTCTGCCCTGATAATCCAATGTTGGAGCTGGACGGGGGTGCTTTTGCTACCTGGTCTTGGCGCGATGGTACGGACGAGGAAATTTCCAATTCGCGCGGTTTGACCATTACACGTTTTGGAATCTTCAGTTTAACCGTAACGGATACCACTGGGGATACCAACTGTTCCAATACGATTTATTTTGATGTTGTTCCGGCAACGGTTCTGGACGATTTTTCCACTACCGTCAACCATTTTACCGATGATCTGTCCATCATCGTTAATGTAGACAACCCTGAAGATTTTCAATATTCCATAGATGGTAATGTATTTCAGGACAGTCCCGTTTTAAAAGTTGAACCGGGCAAGTATCCGGTACATGTTAGGGCCAAAAATGGTTGTGGGGGAATGATGAAGGAAGTTGTTGCCTTGGGATACCAAAAGTTTTTTACGCCCAACGCCGACGGCCACAACGATTTTTGGAAAATAAGGGCAGGTGAGCATTTTCCAGAGTCGACCGTAGCGATATTCGATAGGTATGGAAAGCTGGTCGCACGGCTGCTCGCCCAAGAGCAAGGGTGGAACGGTACTTATCGGGGAACTCCGTTGCCCGATTCGGATTATTGGTTCCTTTTCGAAAATACCGATGGGGAAACCTTTAAAGGACATTTTACCTTAAAGCGTTGATGGGTTGTCCGATTTTGGTGGCTGTTATGGCTTAGTGGGCCGTAGTACCCCAAGCACAATCCTATTTTTTGACTGCCCGTTTTTAGGAGTGCGTGCGGATTTTTAAACAACCAAAAGCCATTCAGAAAAGAGTTCGATCAAGAACATTTATTCGGAAGATTTCATCAATGAGATGCAAATAGGAACGGAACTATGAGCTGGGTTTAGGACTATCTAGGTTTTTTATTGGAGCCATGTAGCGCAAACCGTGGTTACCTGTACAAATGGTCCATAATTTCTGAAAATGGTGCCACCCAATATTCCGAAGCGTTGTCCGAAAGAAATTCAAGTAATTTTTCGTGCGCTTCCCCCGATACTTTTATCCATTCCCCATCCACGCCATGGAACTGAAATACGGCGAGGCCGCCATCTTGTTTTGCCTTTTGCGCAAAGGCAATAAGGGCCGCTGCGGTTGTGCCTTCGGGAACGGCCCAAGAATACACGTGCATGCGATTTAAATTGTCAAAATCAGTAGTTACGATCGGTGTTTTGCCACCGCCTCTTGCGTATTGTATGAGCCCTGATTTTTTAAGGGGTACAATATAAGATTTTGAACCAACCTCAGTGTTATTGCAGGGATATGCATAGGAAAAGCGCTTTCGGTTCGGATCCAAGTTCTTAAGAAGATGGTTCACCGCTTCAATTTCCTTTAAAATATCCGCTACGGTATAGTTTTCGGTAGTGAGTTCTTTAGGCCAACCAAAGGAATTTGGGCACGGGTGGAAAAGACTATGGTTTCCCAATTCATGTCCAGCTCTTGCGGCTGCTTTCCAGCCAAGTATGTTATCTCTTTCTTTTACGGTGTTCAGATAAAACGTTCCCCGTAAGCCAAGACGGTCCAATTGGGGAATGGCCACGTCCAAATGTGATTGCATCCCATCATCATAGGTAAGGCATATAGCCGCCTTCCGTTGTCCCTGCCAAACTTTTGAAGAAGTAATTTTTGGACCGCATCCTACCAAAAGCAATACCGGCCAAATATGTTTAAAACCAAGCTTCATGCTGTTTTTGCGCTAATTCGTCAAAAGATAATGCGAATTTTTTAAAACGAAAGCAGCAGGAACCGTAAATGCTGTTGTGTCGAAAATTGGTTTTGGAATTTTTTTAGATCACTTTAACCAACAAACAAAAACAACGACAACCTGAACAACACTTACAAATGCTGGATAACATACAGGTATATCGGCATTCCTAAGGTGATGTTGAAAGGAAAGGTAATGGCAAGGGCCATGGGCAAGTACAAACTTGGATTTGCTTTGGGTGCCGCGATACGCATGGCCGCGGGTACGGCAATATATGAGGCACTTGCGGCCAATATGGCCAACAAAAAGCGGTCGCCGTCACCGCTCAAGAAACTACCGGAAAGTTTGGCAATGGCAATTCCGTTAATCAAGGGTACTAAAATGGCGAAAAGTAGCGCGAACCATCCTTTTTTGATAAGCGAACCGATTTTTTTACCGCTAGTGATGCCCATATCCAACAGGAACACTGCTAAAAATCCTTTAAAAATATCTGTCGTAAAAGGTTTGATACCTGCGGCCTGTTCATCGTTGGCCATAAAACCGATAACCAAACTGCCCAATATCAACAACACGCTTCCATTGGTGAGTGCGTGCTTTACTAGGCCCAAGAGTTCGCGGGTAGAGCGTTTTCCATTCGAGTAAATACGCATTAACAATACCCCTACGATTATCGAGGGCGCTTCCATTAAGGCCATTACCGCAACCATGTGGCCGCCAAAATCGATTTGCTCCATTTCCAGGAAACTAATGGCCGTAACAAAAGTGACCGCGCTTACCGAACCGTAAGCCGCGGCAATGGCGCCGGCGTTTTCCACACTGAACCGGAGCCTTAGAATGAAATAGGTGTACAATGGAACCAGTAAGGCCAGTAACAGCCCGAGTACCACGGCCCATAGAATATCGGCGTTGAAGGTACTGTGCGCCAATTCCTGACCACCTTTAAAGCCAATGGCCAGCAAGAGGTACAGGGATATGAATTTGGACGAGTTCTTAGGGATTTCCAGATCGCTCCTGAGTTGCGATGCTATTAGTCCAAGAATAAAGAACAATAGGGCAGGGTTGGTCAGGTTATCCCCTAAGAGCTGTATATCCATTGATTGTTACGTGAATGCGGTTAGTCGATGATGTCAACGGTCAGAACGCCGCTGATGCGCACTTTTTTACCAGAAAGTTTCGCCTCTTGGTACACTTCCTTAAAATTTTCTTTTTCCTGTAGCAATTGCGCTACGCGGCCATCATCGTAACTGGTGTCGCTATCGCAATCCCCTTCGCACATGGCAAGGCGCTGGATTTTGTGAAAATTGACTTTTTCGTTGATCAAGGAATTGACCACATCTTTTGCTTCCGTTGCGGTGAAAACACCATCTACCAATTGTACTTTGTGGGCTACTGCTGTTAAGGTTTTCATTTGTTGTTTGTTTTTAATATGACTGATTTGTTTGAATGAAAGGCTATAAAACCGACCAGACCGCAAATGACACCTACTTTTACCAAACTCCAAAACATTGGATTGTAGGTGATACAACTAAAAAGTAAGGCGGCGAAGTAACCGATAAAAAAAAGTACTGTCAGAAAAATGCGAAAGTTTTCGATCAGTTCCGTTCCTTCAAACTTTACAAGGGGGCTGGTCCTTGGCTCGGTCCGTACGTGTTCGGTGGTAAATTTTAGATTCCGTTGTATGTCCATGATAAAACGATTTTTAATTTAACACTGCAAAGCTGGGTATTTTAATTCATATATTTTTATTTATATTTATTATTAAATACATAAGAATTGTTTATGAAGTATACTTTGCATCAGCTTCAGGTGTTTGTCGAAATAGTGAACAAGGGCAGCGTGACCAAGGCTTCCGAAGCGTTGTTTTTGACCCAACCGGCCGTTTCCATCCAGCTCAAGAAGTTTCAAGATCAGTTTCCGCTCCCATTAACAGAGGTTATTGGTAGAAAGTTATACGTTACTCCGTTCGGTACGGAAATTGCCGTAGCGGCAAAACGAATTTTGGAGGAAGTTGCGGCCATTGAATATAAAACCAGCAGATATCAAGGGAAGTTAGCGGGCAAACTCTCCATCTCTGTGGTCTCCACGGGCAAATACGTAATGCCGTACTACCTCTCTGATTTTGTAAACGCACATCCGGATATCGATTTTTCAATGGATGTGACCAATAAACTTAAAGTAGTGCGGGACCTGGAAGAAAACAAAGTAGATTTTGCGCTGGTTTCGGTACTGCCCGATCATTTGGAACTGTCGCGAATGCCCTTGCTGCCCAACCGTTTATATTTGGTAGGTAGCGCGGTGCACGAAACGAACAGGGAGGGGAGCGAACAACTCATTTTTAAGGAACAGCCCTTATTGTACCGCGAGCAAGGTTCGGCAACACGCAATGCCATGGAAGCCTTTATTCAAGGTAAGAACTTACCGGTCAGTAAAAAAATTGAGTTGACTTCCAATGAAGCACTAAAACAGGCCGTTATTGCGGGCTTAGGGTATTCCATTATGCCGATGATCGGAATTCGGAACGCAGTGAACCAAGGGGCGATCAGCGTTATTCCTTTTGATGGACTACCGATAGAGACCCAATGGAACTTGGTTTGGCGAAAAAAGAAAAAGCTATCCCCGGTCGCCGCGTCCTTTCTCGAATATTTGGAAAGGGAAAAAACGGCCATTACCTCGAAGTTTTTTGATTGGGTGGACGAATAACCCGATGTTTTCGGCGGCCTTATACCATTTCTGTTGTTAAACTACGCAAATAAAAACCAGGAATTTTATTTTGAAGCATACACGGAAAAGATAAATTTTTAAAGGGTAATTTAACATCAAAAATGGTATTAACAGTGCCTTCCGGCAATACCGGACAGAGGCAAAACGCACTGTTATACCTGTCTGAAAAGCAAAGGAGGCGTTGGAGTGCTATCCCGGCAAGGAACTCTTGTCACTTAATGCACTCTTTTAAAAGAAGGATTTAGTTTGGTCATCTCCTTGGTAATGGTCCAATTTGCAAAGCTTGAAAGCATCAGTCCGTAATTTCCCGAAATTTTTCATGTTCCGGTATGGGCACCATCTTCATATCATTATGTTTCAGGTCGATTTCCCTTTTGAATCCCAAATGGGGGTCTCTTTCGTAATGGCCTTGGAGCATAGCACCGACCTTTCCGGTCTCCTTTTCGATATCCTGCGATGAGAACCCTCCGCCCAATTCGGGAAACCGGGTTTCGTCCGAAAAAGTAAAATAGTCGTCCTGTTCCGATATGGTAATGATTCCGGGTTGAAATCCTTTCGACATGTAGGTCGTATCGAATTTAAGGGCCTCTAAAACAAATTGAAGCTTTTCTGAATCCTCTTGGTTCAAGTTCGAATTTGTAGTGAAATCGTTGTCATAGTCTCGGGCGCCGGAAACAAAATTGTCGGGAAGTGTGACTTTAATGTCTTTATAGTAGCTATTTTCCGTGGTGCTAAAACGAAGATTAAATCCAAACTGTACTTCTATTTTGATGTGGTTCGCCATCACGCGCACAAAATGAAAATCCGTTACGGTTATAGGTTTCTTTTGGGCCTTGTTAATTTGCTGTAGCGCGAGCGCGATAATATTCGATCTCCCGGAGGCGATCAACCGGTCGACCGCCGTAGAATTATCGATTATTTCTTCAAAAACCTCCTGTTGGCCCAGAGGAGTCGGACTCTTGGTCCGGGCATAGGAGCCCTCTAGTTTGGATAGGGTTTCCCCTGTGCTCTTATCCATTACCATAATACGATACCCCCCTCCCTTTTCAGGGGTCTTCGTTTTTTCGCGGATTTCATAAGTGGCCCCTTTTTCAAAAATACAGAGCTTTGCATCATAAAAATTTCGATAACGATTGTTCAACGGATCGATGTTTAAATGTTGTAGTACAAAACCGATAGGCGCCGCATCCGAAGCCTTAGGTCGATAGAGCCCCTTATTTTGGACGGTTCCATCCCCCTCAATTCCAAATTTGTGAACTTCATTGGCGGGTAGGGTAATTTCAATATCGCTATAAAAGCTTTCGTTTTCGGGTATATAAAGGATAGTGTTCGCAAACTGGACTTTGATGCTGTGGGTACTTTTCAATACGCGAACGGCATTAAAATCCGCTACCGTATACGCACTGTTTTCAACAACGTTCAAGCGCTCCAATGCTGTTGTAATAAGCTCCGTTCTATCAAGGGCTAAAAAATCATTCAATACCATAGTGTCCGTTTTTAATTGTCCAAAGAGCAAAGGAAAAGCGAATAAAAGCAATAAGGACGATTTTTTTGACCATTTCATGACATTAGCGATACAGGGTTTGACGTTCTGACAACGAAAAGAAGAACATTTTTATTTTTCGCCAAACATGGTTTGTCTCCGGAAAGCCTAACGTTTCTTTTTGTAACGGTACAACAAAGGTCCCCCTTTCACGCCAATTTTTTTCTCGTTAGTGTTTTCAAGCAAATCCATTTGTAGAATACGTTTTCGAAAGTTTCTTTTGTCCAAGCGCGTACCGAGAATGGTCTCATAAAGGTTCTGGAGTTCCGCGAGCGTGAATTTTTGGGGCAGCAGCTCCCCAACAACAAGCTTATCTTTCAAGTTGTCCTTCATGTGGGTATGGGCGTCCCTTAGCAATTGCCCATGGTCGAATCCCAAATTTTCCGGGATACGATCCATATCGAACCAGGCAATTTCTTCAACATCGCCTTTGAGGGCCAAGGGGTGGTTTTCCGGTTTTACCAAAGCATAAAAACAGATGGTGATCACCCGTTTTATCGGGTGGCGCAATAGGGCGCTATAGGCCCGTACCTGTTCAAAATGGATATCCTTGAATCCCGTTAGGGCGAACAGTACTTTTTCGGCACAGTCTTCCAAGGTTTCTTTATCTTCCATTGCCCCACCAGGTAAAAGCCATCGGTTTTTAAAGTCGCCAACGGTTCTTTTGGTAAGCAATATTTTAAAACTGCCCTCTACGTATCCAAATACGGCAATGTCCGTTGTTACGGAGCATTCGAAGGAGTCGGACTTTACTTGAATATGTTGTAACTGCTCTTTTTCCACAAAATCGGTAACAAAGTTTATACGGTTTTATTTTTCTATTCTTCTAAAAAAACATATTTTCGATAAATGTGTGTAAAAAGTACACAGATTAAACGAAAGCGCCAAAAGTATTTCTTTTGACCGTAAAAGTATCCAAACACAATTGAAAATGAATCCCAACATATTTGATATTTCCGGTAATGTTATCGTCATTACCGGTGGGGTAGGAGTTCTCGGGAGCAATATGGCCAAATATCTTTTATCGGCGGGGGCCAAAGTGGCCTTGATCGATTTAAATCAAGAGGCCATCGACCTTAAGGTAAACTCGTTAAAAATGATAAGCGAACAGGTGGTCGGGTATGCGGGCAGCGTGCTTTCGAAGCCCGATCTGGAAAACATAAAAGAGGCTTTGCTAAACAAATGGGGTAGGATAGATGCGTTGATCAATGCTGCCGGGGGGAACATGCCGGGAGCCACCATCGGGGAAGATCAAACGATCTTTGACCTGGAAATGGATGATTTTAGAAAAGTGTCGCAACTCAATTTGGACGGATCGGTAATGCCATCCCTTGTTTTTGGGAAAGCAATGGCGGATGCCGGAGCGGGTTGTATCGTAAACATTTCTTCCATGACGGCCACGCAGGCGGTTACTAGGGTAGTCGGGTATTCGACCTCCAAAGCGGCAATCGATATTTTTACCCGTTGGCTGGCCACCGAGCTGGCTACCAAGTTTGGGGATAAGGTTCGGGTAAATGCCATAGCGCCCGGATTTTTTATCGGCAATCAAAACCGACGTTTGTTGACCAATGAGGACGGTAGTTATACCGCTCGCGGAAACACTATCGTTGCCAATACGCCGATGAAACGTTTTGGTGAAGCGGACGAACTCAACGGTACCATACACTGGCTTTTGAGCGGTGCCGCCAGTTTTGTTACCGGGGCCATTATCCCTATAGATGGTGGTTTCAGTGCCTTTAGCGGTGTTTAACAACGGAATAGCTTAAAAAATGATAGAAACTTGGAGATGGTACGGTCCCGACGACCCGGTAAGTTTGTCCGATATCAAACAGGCGGGCGCCACGGGAATCGTTACGGCCTTGCACCACATCGCCAATGGAGCGGTTTGGCCCGTAGAGGAAATTGAGAAACGCAAACAGCAGATCGCAGATGCCGGCTTGGTGTGGTCCGTGGTAGAGTCGCTTCCCATACACGAACAGATCAAAACCCGTTCGGGAGCGGTCGAACGCCATATCGACAACTACAAACAAAGTTTGGTAAACCTGGCCCGTTGTGGTATTCATGTGGTCTGTTACAATTTTATGCCGGTTTTGGATTGGACCCGGACCCGATTGGATCTGGAACTGGCCGATGGGTCAAAAGCGCTGGAATTCAACAGCGATGCCTTGCGGGCCTTTGATCTTTTTGTTTTAAAACGACCGGGTGCCCAAGATGCCTATTCCGATGCAGAGGTGATGAAGGCGAAAACCTATTTTGAAACCATGTCCGAAAAGGAAACATGGCAACTGGTGAAAACTATTATTGCGGGATTGCCGGGTTCGGAAGAAAGCTATCCGGTTCCCGAAAAAGGCTATGATCTTGCCCGTTTCCAAGAAATTTTGGATACCTATAAAGGAATCGATGAAAACAAAATGCGGGACAATTTGGTCCACTTCCTGAACGCGATTATGCCCGTCGCCGAGGCAGAAGGAGTGCGAATGTGCATTCATCCCGATGATCCGCCATTTTCGATTTTGGGACTGCCCAGAATCATGTGTAACAGTGACGATTACGCCCATATTTTTAAAGCGGTACCCGCCATTAATAATGGTATGACATTCTGCACGGGGTCACTGGGGGTTTTGGCGGATAACAATCTGCCCGAAATTTTCCGACGTTTTGCCGATCGGGTGCATTTTCTGCATTTGCGGAACACGACCAGGGACGGACAGGGCAACTTTTATGAAGCGAATCATTTGGAAGGGGATGCCGACATGTTCGAAATCGTGAAACAGGTCGTATTGGAGCAGCAACGACGCACTTCCGAGGGTAGGAAAGATGATTGCATACCTATGCGGCCCGACCACGGGCATCAGATGCTGGACGATCTCAGGAAGCAAACGAATCCCGGGTATTCCGGTATCGGACGTTTGCGGGGACTTGCGGAGTTAAGGGGATTGAAAATGGGTATCGAAAAAGCCATGGTATGAAGCAATTTATGCATGACAACTTTCTATTGGAAAGCGCTTACGCCGAGGAGCTGTACCACAACTACGCGGCTACCGTACCCATTGTCGATTACCACAACCACCTTTCGCCAGGCCATATAGCGGCCGACCATAAGTTTCAAAACCTGACCCATGCTTGGTTGGTCGGGGACCATTACAAGTGGCGCGCCATGCGAACGTTCGGTGTCGATGAAGCCTATGTTACCGGCACGGCTTCCGATCGGGAAAAGTTTGCGAAATGGGCGGAAACCGTTCCGTTTACCTTACGGAACCCCTTGTACCATTGGACGCACCTGGAACTTAAACGGTACTTCGGTATCGATGCACTGCTAACCGGAGCGAACGCAATGGAAATTTATGACCGTACCGAAGAACGATTACAGGAACCTACCCATAGTGTACAAGGGCTTTTACGGCAAATGGAAGTGGAGGTCGTATGCACGACCGACGATCCCATCGATTCCTTGGAGTATCATCAACAAATGGCGAAAAGTGATGGCCCACTTCGTATGTTCCCGTCTTTTAGGCCCGATAAGGCGTTGGCTGCGGAAAATCATACCGAATACAAAAGCTATCTTGAAAAATTGGCCGCGTCGGCAGGGCAATCCATTACTTCTTTCGAGGAGCTGATCGGCGCACTTAAAAACAGAATCGCATTTTTTGACGCCAACGGATGTCGGTCGGCCGATCACGGTATGGAGCAAATGTACTACGTCACCGAAGGTACGTACGATATTGAAACGGTATTCCAACGGATTTCATCCGGAAAGGAGCTGAAATTGGAAGCGCTGCATTATTTCAAATACCATACGTTATTGCAGCTCTGTCGGGAGTATGCACGTTTGGGTTGGGTACAGCAATTTCACCTCGGACCGTTAAGGAACGTAAACCGAAGAAAATTTGATGCCCTCGGTCCCGATATGGGTTTCGATTCCATAGGAGACCTTCATCAAGCACATGCTTTGGGCAAGTTTTTGAACGCCTTGGATGTTACGGATCAGTTGGCAAAAACAATATTATATAATTTGAACCCCTCCCAGAACGAGGTTTTCGCCACCATGGCGGGAAACTTCAACGATGGAAGTATCCGTGGAAAGGTACAGTTCGGTTCGGGTTGGTGGCATATGGATCAATTGGATGGAATGGAACGGCAAATGAACGCCCTTTCCAATATGGGATTGCTCAGCTGTTTTGTAGGCATGTTGACTGATTCCCGCAGCTTCCTATCCTTTCCAAGACACGAGTATTTTAGAAGATTGTTGTGCAACATTTTTGGAAACGATATTCAAAAGGGGCATTTGCCCAAAGACATGGCACATATTGGCCAGGTGGTTCAGGATATTTGTTACCATAATGCCAACACCTATTTCAATTTCAAGAAAAAATAAGAATGAAAAAAGTAGTCACTTTTGGAGAAATAATGCTACGGTTATCACCTCCCGGATTTTTAAGATTTTCGCAGGCAAACTCCTTTGATGTGGTATATGGTGGCGGAGAATCGAACGTTGCGGTTTCGTTGGCAAACTATGGGGTTCCGGTAAGTTTTGTTACCAGGTTGCCCGACAATGATATGGGGCAATGTGCACTCATGGAAATGCGCAAACGCGGCGTACGTACCGAAAACATCGTTTTTGGGGGCGACCGCTTGGGTATTTACTTTTTGGAGACCGGGGCGGTAAGTAGGGGGAGTAAGGTGGTGTACGATCGCGCCCATTCCGCTATGGCTGAAATTAAGGCTGGAATGATCGATTGGAAAACGGTTTTTAAGGAGGTGGAATGGTTTCATTGGACCGGTATTACCCCGGCGATATCCCAAGGTGCTGCCGATGCATGTTTGGAAGCGGTGCAGGTGGCAAGTGAAATGGGAATTACCATTTCAACCGATTTAAATTACAGGGCAAAACTATGGAAGTACGGTGGCGATCGTGAGGCCATTATGACAGCGCTGACGTCCTATTGCGATATTATTTTGGGAAATGAGGAAGATGCCGAAAAACACTTTGGAATCAAACCGGAGGGGTTGGATATTACGATGCAAGGAGACCATGTGAAGGCAGAAGCCTTTTTATCGGTATGCCAACAGATGCTAGAACGTTTTCCGAGGGCAAAAAAGGTGATCACTACTTTACGGGGATCCATTTCCGCATCGCACAACACTTGGGCAGGAGTATTGTATGATGGTACTACACTATACAAATCACCGGAATATCAAATTACGGATATCGTCGATCGCGTAGGCGGGGGCGACTCCTTTATGGGAGGATTGATCTATGGGCTGTTGACCTATCCCGACGATGATCAAAACGCCTTGAATTTTGCTGTTGCGGCCTCCTGTTTGAAACATACCATAAAGGGCGATGCGAACTTGGTCACCGTTGCCGAGGTAGAAAAATTAATGGGTGGGGATGCCTCGGGCAGGGTCGCCAGATAAAAAATGTAAAAAATGACCGAAAGCGAAACCGATATCCGCTTTCACAACTAAAATATATGGCAAAATATTCCAGATTAGAAGTGGTAGGGGTCATGCAGGACACCGGTATGGTTCCCTTGTTTTATCATAGCGATATCGCTGTGGGCAAAAAGGTGCTACGGGCATGTTATGATGGTGGTGCGCGTTTGTTGGAGTTCACGGCTAGGGGCGATTTCGCCGCCGATGTTTTTGGGGAACTCAACAAATACGCCCTTAAGGAATTACCGGGGATGATCATGGGTGTGGGGTCCATTACCGATGCGGCCGCCGCCTCCTTATTCCTGCAGTTGGGGGCCAATTTTGTGGTTACGCCCTCCCTTCGGAAGGATATTGCCATCGTTTGCAACAGAAGAAAGGTACTGTGGTCTCCCGGCTGTGGTTCCTTGACCGAAATCAACAATGCCGAAGAATTGGGCTGCGAAATCGTCAAACTTTTCCCGGGAGCCATTTATGGCCCCGATTTCGTAAAGGCCATCAAGGGGCCACAGCCCTGGACGAGCGTTATGCCCACCGGTGGGGTAAGTACCGAGGCGGAAAACCTAAAAGGATGGTTCGAAGCCGGCGTCACCTGCGTAGGTATGGGCTCAAAACTGATTTCCAAAACCCTTTTGGAGGATGAACGGTTCGATACGTTGCAGCACAATGTGGCCGCAGTACTTCAAACCATACAAAACTTAAAAAAACAACTCGGATGAACCGTATCGTTCAAATGTTTGCTTTGGTATTCGTTCTGGCATCCTGTGCCAATGTTTCCGATGTAAAAACGATTCGTTTGGCGCACGGATTGGATGTCAATCATCCCGTACATAGGGCCATGTTCGCAATTGGGGAAGATCTTGTTGAACGATCGAACGGCAGTTTGAAACTTGAAATTTATCCCAGTCAACAATTGGGGACCGAACGGGAGGTTTTGGAACTCTTGCAGATCGGAAGTTTGGACATGACCAAAGTTTCCGTGGCCACACTTGAAAATTTTGCGCCAAAAGCAAAGGCATTGGGACTTCCTTATTTGTTTCGAGATCGGGAGCACGCTTTTTCCGTTTTGGACGGGCCTATCGGACAGGAAGTGCTGGACGACGGAAAAAAGTATTGGCTGAAAGGGTTGTGTTTTTATGATGCGGGAAGCCGTAGTTTTTATACGAAGGACAAACCGGTAATGGCGCCCGCGGACCTTAATGGGAAAAAGATTCGGGTGATGGAAAGCAATACGGCCATGGATATGGTGTCCAATCTGGGAGGTTCGCCCACCCCTATCTCATGGGGGGAACTGTATACCGCGCTACAGCAAGGCGTGGTCGACGGTGCCGAAAACAATCCGCCCAGCTTTTATTTGTCCCGGCATTATGAGGTCTGTAAGTACTATGCCCTTAACGAACATACCTATTCCCCCGACGTATTGGTCGCCAGTACCCACTTTTGGGATGCGCTTACCGAAAAGGAACAGCAATGGATGCAGGAATCGGTGAAAAAATCGGTAGCGCACCAACGTTCCCTTTGGGCCGAGGCCGAGGCCGAGGCATTGGAAGCGGTAAAAAAAGCGGGCGTACAGGTGGTACGGCCGGGCAAAGAACAATTTTCGGCAAAAGTGGCGCCCATGTACGAGGCCATTAAATCCGATCCGGAGCTATATGCCCTAATTCAAAAAATAAAAGCGGAGTAACCGATGAAAGCCAGAAAAATAGTCGATCGTATTCTTGCCAATGTGCTTATCACCATTATGGGCATAATGGTATTGAACGTGCTTTGGCAAGTGTTTAGCAGATATGTTTTGAACAGTCCGAGCTCCTTTACCGACGAACTTGCCCGTTATTTAATGATTTGGGTGGGTGTACTGGGTGCGGCCTACGTTTCCGGTAAAAACGGGCATGTGGCCATCACCGTACTACCGGACCGTGCTTCCGAAAAGACCCAAAAAAAATTGCGGCAGATAGTACAGGGCGTAGTCCTGCTGTTCTGTTTTTTTGGATTGGTCGTCGGCGGTTCCAAATTGGTATACATCACCTATTTGCTCGAGCAATATTCACCGGCCCTTCGTTTGCCCTTGGCATTAGTGTATCTGGTGATACCGTTGAGTGGGCTAGTGATCATCTATTATAAAATTTCGGACATCCTAAAAAAGACGTAAAATGGAATACCTTCCGATATTGGTGCTTATTTTAAGTTTCGTCAGTCTTTTGGCCATCGGTACCCCGGTAGCCTGGAGCATTGCGATTTCGTCCTTGTTGACCATGTTGATCAGCATTCCGTCCGTAGCGGCCTTTACCACGGTATCGCAGCGCATGGCCACGGGCCTCGATAGCTTTGCGCTATTGGCGATACCCTTTTTTATCCTTTCCGGGGAATTGATGAACAAGGGCGGAATAGCCCACAGGTTGATCTCCTTTGCAAAAACCTTGGTGGGCGCGCTGCCCGGTGGTCTGGCTTTGATCAATGTAATTTCGGCAATGCTCATGGGGGCCATCGCCGGATCCGCAATGGCCTCCGCTTCCGCCATGGGAAGTATATTGGGCCCCGAAATGGAAAAGGACGGATACGATAAGGAGTTCGGGGCCGCAGTAAACATTACCTCGGCTACTACCGGGCTGATCATACCACCGAGCAACGTTCTGATCGTCTTTTCCCTTGCCAGCGGCGGCGCTTCTATCGCTGCACTGTTTTTGGCAGGGTATATTCCCGGGATATTGACGGGAATCTTCCTGATGATCGTGGCATCGATTTGGGCGAAGAAAAAAAAGTACCCCGTCGGTAAAAGAAGTTCCTTAAAATCGGTCTTTCGAACCTTTGTCGATGCGGTACCGAGCTTGTTTTTATTGGTATTGGTCATCGGGGGCATTGTAGCCGGTATTTTTACCGCTACGGAAGCATCTGCCATAGCAGTATTGTACAGCATGCTGCTTGGCTTTTTTTATAGGGAGATCTCATTGGAAAAGTTGCCGCAGATCCTTTTGGACGCTTCGGCGACCACGGCGATCGTAATGCTGTTGATCGGGGCATCGATGAGCATGTCATGGGTACTTTCGTTCGAACATATTCCCCAAGAGATCAGTTCCGGGCTCTTGGGGCTGACCGACAATAAGATTATGATCCTGTTATTGATCAATATCATTTTGTTGGTGGTGGGTATTTTTATGGACATTACACCGGCCGTATTGATTTTCACGCCCATCTTTCTGCCCGTGGTAACCAAATTGGGTCTGGATCCGGTGCATTTCGGTATCGTGATGATTCTAAATCTTTGTATCGGCTTATGTACGCCTCCGGTAGGTTCGGTCCTTTTTGTAGGGGTAGGTGTCGCGAAGACGACTATCGAAAAAGTAGTAAGGCCCTTGCTGCCACTTTTTCTGGCCATGATCGTTGCACTTTTTTTAGTAACGTATTTTCCACAGTTGAGTTTATGGTTGCCCTCGCTGTTCAATTTATAGGAATAAACAACAAATCAAGAAAAATGAAAAAACAAAAGCATTACGTCAAATTCGTGTCCCTTTTCGCCCTTCTTTTTGCTATGGGATGTACGGAAACCCCGAAAGATACCACTCCTTGGGTCGCGCTTTTTAACGGTAAGGATCTTGAAGGTTGGTCGCAAAAGGGAGGAACGGCCACCTACAGCATTCGAGATGGCGCTATCGTTGGTACCACGGTAGACAACACACCAAATTCGTTTATGACCTCGGATAAAATGTATGGGGACTTTATATTGGAATTGGAATATCTGGTCGATGCTACGATGAACTCGGGAATCCAGATCCGTAGCAACAGTTTTCCCTATTATCAAGATGGAAGGGTACATGGGTATCAGATAGAGATCGACCCCTCGGATCGGGCCTGGAGCGCGGGAATTTATGAAGAAGGCGCACGTGGATGGTTATATCCTTTGGAAAATAATACAGCGGCCCAAAAGGCCTTCAAACAGAACGAGTGGAACCACTACCGTATCGAAGCATTCGGCGACACTTTAAAAACTTGGATAAACGGAACGCCCGCGGCACATTTGATCGATGAACAAACCGCCAGGGGATTTATAGGGCTGCAGGTACACAGTATTTACGGCGATCAAAAAGCGGGAACCGAAATTCAATGGAAAAATATCAGGATCATAACGGATAGCGTAGCGAAGTACGTTAAAAAAACCTCGGTACCGCCACTGGTCACCAAAAACAAATTGACAAAAAAAGAACGTGAAGAAGGATGGGAAATGCTATGGGACGGAGCAACTTCCGATGGTTGGAGAGGTGCCCGTTTGGAGCGTTTTCCCGAAGAAGGTTGGGTAATCAGGGACGGGGTATTGTCCGTTTTGGCCACTGGTGGGGAAGAGTCTACCGCTGGGGGCGATATCGTTACCGTAAAGCGCTATGCCGGTTTTGAACTGAAAGTCGATTTTAAGTTGACCGAAACCGCAAACAGTGGTATCAAATATTACGTGGATACCGAGTTGAACAAAGGTCCAGGATCTTCCATTGGGTTGGAGTATCAAATTTTGGACGACGCCAGGCACCCCGATGCCAAGCTTGGAAGCCATGCCGGAAGCCGAACCTTGGCCTCGTTGTACGACCTTATAGAAGCCGATGCCGCAAAACCCGCAAAGCCGATCGGCGAATGGAACACCGCCCATATCGTATCCAAAGCAAACCATGTGGAGCATTGGCTCAATGGAGTAAAGGTATTGGAGTACGAACGAAAGAGCGATGCGTTCCGAAAACTGGTGGCCGAAAGCAAATACAAGGTATGGCCCAATTTTGGGGAGGGCGAAGACGGACAAATTTTATTGCAAGATCATGGAGATCTGGTACACTTTAAAAATATAAAGATCAAATCAATAGCTAAGGAATAGGAATATGGGAACGAGAAGAAGTTTTATCAAAAAAACGACGGCGGGAAGCGCTGCCGTAGCACTTGGGGGCGTGCTGATGCCATCCAAGGGTTATGCCCGTGTTTTGGGCGCTAATGACCAGGTCAATTGTGCCATAATAGGGGTGCGCAGCAGGGCAAAGGCACATGTTATCGCCATTAACAACGATGCGAACGCCAAAATTTTGTACAACTGTGACGTGGACGATGTGATCATAAAGGAGCACAACGAATGGTGCCAGAAAAATATTGGTTACGTTCCCAAAGTAGAAAAGGATTTTCGAAAAGTATTGGAGGATAAGGATGTTGATGCGGTGTTTATCGCCACTCCGGAACATTGGCACGCCCCAATGGCCATTATGGCCCTGCAAGCCGGAAAACATGTATATGTGGAGAAGCCCTGTAGCCATAACCCATACGAAAATGACCTATTGGTGGCCGCCCAAAAGAAGTATGGAAAAAAGGTGCAGATGGGCAACCAGCAACGATCGGCGAAAACATCTATTTTGGCCATGGAGGATATTAAAAAAGGCATTATTGGTGAAGTATACCGAGGGGAGGCCTTTTATTCGAACAATCGCGGCTCGATCGGGAAAGGAACGGCTATGGAAGTTCCCAAAACTTTGGATTGGGACCTTTGGCAAGGGCCTGCCCCAAAAGAGGACTACCGGGACAATATTCACCCATACAATTGGCATTGGTTCCGTACGTGGGGTACCGGCGAAATACATAACAACGGAACGCATGAAATTGATATTTGTAGATGGGCCTTGGGTGTGAACCTTCCAAAAACGGTTACCTCTTTTGGGGGCAAATACACCTACGATGATGACTGGCAATTTGTGGACAACCAACAGGTAACCTATCAGTTCGAGGGCAATAAATTCATTACTTGGAACGGGCACAGCCGGGGGGTAATGAAACCAAAACGCGATGGCAGGGGAGTAACGATATACGGATCCAAAGGGTCTATCGAGTTGAGTAGGAACGCCTATAAATTGTATGACCTTGGAGGAAATCCCCTTAAATTCGAATTTGAGGCATCACAGAGCGCAACGACCAATACGCAGGGTATCGGAGCTCTGGATGTTGATCATGTCGGTAACTTTTTTGAGGCCATCCGTAAGGACAGATCGTTAAATTCCGATATTAAGGATGCCAGTATTTCTACCATGCTATGCCATTTGGGAAATATGGCACAGGACGCCGGCCATATGTTGCAGATCGATGCCGCTACAGGTAAGGTGACCAATAACGATAAGGTCATGCAGCATTGGAAACGGGAATATGCCAAAGGCTGGGAGCCTAAGCTGTAAAAGTAGGTGTCCGTCTATCTGGAGATTTACCTCGACCGTGGTTATGCTAAGACCTTTTTTGGGAAGAATCTAATTCACTGATTTGAGTTCGGTACATGTGATTTTGTCGCCCTTTTTTAAATAGCGTTCCAGGTCCTTTATGAAGTTTTGGTTCCTGTTGTCTATTGGGTTTGATAATGATTGGATTTAGAATTTCCAATGATACCTTTTGTTCCGGAAGTTGTAGACGTAGATCGGGAGGTCTTTACGCTCCGGTATTCCAAATGTAAATATTTCCAAAATCGTCAAGAACGGTCCAAGTATCGTTTTGGGAACGGGGAATGGTACTGGGGAAATAGTCGTAGGAGTGACATTTATTTAAAACGACTATTGGAAATAGCGTGTTTAAAGGGTAATGTTTACGGTAGGTTTCAGTTGTTTTGCAGGAGTTCGGAACCGCGTTTTTCCCGATAGTCCGAAGGGGTAAAACCGTAATGTTTTGAAAAAAGTTTGGTAAAGTTGCTGAGGTCGCCAAAGCCGCAATCATAGCAAATGTCGGTTACCCTTTCTTCGGAAGTCTTTAAAAGCCTGGCAGCACGGTCTAATTTTTTCTTGGTAATATATTGTCCAGGGGTAGTATGATAGACTTCTTTAAACTTTCTTTTAAAGGTAGAAACGCTAATGTTCAATAAGGTGGCAAATTCATCTAACGAAAGGTTGTGGAACAAATGGGCCGCTACTACCTTTTTAAAGGCTGCCCTATGAGGGTTGAACATATCGCTTAAAATTGCCCGAACACCGCCACCGTCAAGTTGGTATAAAAGGCCTATGAGTTCCCTTAGTTTAAGTTTGATGCTATCTTCAGTGAACAGACTAGGGTTGTCAAAATACACCATAAGGCTATCGATATAGCTTTTGAGGATGGCATTCGCCCGAATTTTATGAAAAACGATATTGTTTTTGTTGCGAGGGGCCGATAGGTATTCTGGAATCGTAGGGTCGAAAACAGCTTTTAACACATCCGGAAAGAAATGTATGGCAATGACCTCGTACGGGACCGTCGTCTCCGTAACTTTCCAATTGCTAACAAAATTTCCACATTTCATCAATACACTCTGTTCGTTACCGATAGTTATGGAGCGGTCGCTTCCATAAATAATGCTGTTTCCGTTTAAGGCGTACATAAGACAGGCTTCGCTTTCCATTATTTCAGATCCTTTTAAGGGCGGGGTAAATTGTATGCGCCTGAAAACGGTCTTGTTTAAAAGGTCTACTTTTTGAAAATTTAAAATCATAACCGGTTTTTTGTGCCACGTCGCGCTAAGAAGGGGCAACGGTCCGTTTTATTGTAATACACTTTGCTTTCAATTTTAACCAGGTCGGGAAGTACGGTAATAAAATCACCGGATACCCTATAAATGAGTGGCCTAAAGCTTCTTACTTTTTCCGGAAACCAGAACTATTGCACCTTCTTCGATAAATCTGAGCGCGGTCGCATGGCCAATACCACCGTTAGCACCCATAACGATGATAACGTTATCGTTCAAACGTCCCCATGTCGTTAGCTGTTAAATGAGGGCCGTGGCGAGCTGTTCAAGATTAGAGGTGCTTTCGGAATAGATATGCTCGATCTGTCCTTTTAGTTGGTTAAAAACCTCCTCCGATGCAACGTTCATCTCAACGGACCAAAATAGTGCTGTGTCCGCTCCCTTTTCTTCAAGTCGGATATAGCCTACGATGTCCTCGGCAGGAAAGGATGCTTGTTTGTGTACTTGATAGACAAATGTTTTTTCTATATCGGACACCAAAAACAACTCTTCCATAACGTCTTTTCCACCGTCGGGAGTAGGGATCTCACATGTTCTTTTGTTACCATTGACCTGTGAACCGGAAAGTATCGGTAGCCATTGTTCCCATTGGGCACCGGTTTTAATGAAGTCCCAAACGGTGGTGATAGGAGCTTTAATGTGATGCTGGGTCTGTATTCCTCTTTTCATTTTTTATTGTTTTTAATTGTTATGAATTTCAATACCACAAATTTGCAAGGTACGGGGGGAGATCATTTGGTATATCGGATCAAGGATTTGGTAATTTGGTTCAATGTGTTTTTAATTGTGAAGATCGATCTGTCCAAAACAGATACAAAACGGAATTACCAACCCACATAGGAGGGTGGTTTTATATCATTCAACCTCAAATACACCACTAGTTGTCCACGATGATGCGCCAAATGATTGTCCATAACATTGGCGATTTGATAACGAGCGGTTTTTCCGTACCAAACAGGTACCGTTTCATGAAGTTGTACATCATTCATGGCCGCTAAGTGTTCCAAAAAAGTATCGAAAAATGTTTCAAGTGCCGAATTGATCTGGTCTTTGGAGGTCATTTTTTCTTTTTCAAACTCGTAATCCGTTACAAAACGACTATGGGTCCTCAGCCAACTGGTAATATGGGCCAATTGGGATTTATAGGTTTTCATGCCGATTACGGGCTTTAGATCATAGTTTTGCTCGGGCATTGCCTCCACAAATTTTAGGGTGTATCGCTTGTTTCCCTTCCATTTTTTGATAAGTGCTTCTTTTGTCATAGGTTATGGTTCCAACATTAGGTTTAATTGTTCTTGAAATGCCGCTAGGGGTTCGTGGCGCATACCGGATTTCATCAATACCAAAGCACCGTTATACATAGCCAAAATGGCAAGGGTGAGCGTCCGAGAGTCCTGTTTTTTTGAAATGCCCCCTTCTTTTTGTCCGGCTCGGACGCATGGTTCAAAAACCGCAACGAAATCCTCGAAATTACGATGACAGGCTTCGGTAAAGGATGGGTTGACTTGGCCCAGTTCTTGGGACATTCCTACAAGTAGGCAGCCCCATTTGTAATTTTCGGTCTTGTACCCCTGTACGAAAATATCGAACAAATGAACCAAGCGTTGCTTCGGATTTAGTGCTTTATCGGTCAGCACCGTTTTCATATAATCGGTAGACCAAATCCCATAAAAGTCCAAGACCTGAACACCAAAATCATCCTTGTCCTTAAAAAAATTGTAAAAGGAGCCACGGGAAATACCCGCTTCGTGAATAATCTCATTGGTTCCCGTTTTGTGATATCCATTTAAGCGAAAAAGGGCCATTCCCTTTCGCAAGATGTCTTCCTTATTGTGTTTTCTGTTCATGATAATTAAATAGACCAATCTGTTTGTTTCAAATATGGGTCATTTTTTTTTGACTGACAAGCGCTTTGACAACAATTTTTGTTTTGAGTCTATTGATCAGAAGTTGTTTGGGGGCTCCTGGAAAATGCTAAATCGTTTTTAGGTAATAGGTGAGGTGTTTCCAACATTACCTTTTATTTTTGGAGTATGATTCCCCACGATTTTGTTTTAGATTTATTGTACCCCCTGCCCGCATATACCAAGCGGCTGTTCGGGACCTCCGCCATTTATATTGGGGACAAGGTAGTCTTGGCCACGCGACAAAAAGAAGAAATTCCGCAGGATAACGGAATATGGGTCTGTACAAAGGTAGCACATCACCAAGTCCTAAAGGAGCTGTTCCCATCTTTGAGAAACCTGAAAACCTTTAAAATAAAATCATGGCTCGTACTTCCGGAAAGCGCGGACGATTTTGAAGAAACGGCTGAAAAAGTTGTGACTTTGATCAAACATAACAGTAATTTGATTGGGAGCATACCCGCAAAACGAAAACCTAAAAAAGGAAAAGGCAAATGATGTTCGATACCCCTTAAAATTCCATTTAAATTTAAAAACGATGCTACTTTTGGTGGCGAAAGTGAGCGTTTTTTTGGTTTCGCCATTCGGCCATCTACGGAAATGATCCCGACCGATACCGGAGTTGGTTCCATAAAAACACACTGCGGATATCGTCAAAATCGATGTCCGTCCGAGTTGAACAACGGGCGTATATCTCATGGTAAACATCATGATGTACCCTTAATACAAAAAGCGATTGAAAGCAAAGGAAACATATCTTATGGGAAAGTCGGTTTTTACCGTTTCCCTAGTAGTCATCGGAATCACGGTTTTGATCGTTTACTTAACCGGACAAAATGATCAGCGCACGCTAACTTCCAATATATACTTATCCTTGTCGATTATAGGAACCGCACTCTTTTTGTTTATGACATATGGGCTGTATAAAGGGATGGACTTAAGAGACGACTTTCCAAAATTCCAAAATTTAAAGAGCGGAAGCCTTATGCAAGATGTAACACCGGATTTTGATGCTCCTTCCTTTAACGTTGAAGATGGAATTGGTGGAATCATACTCTCCGTATTGCTTTGGATCGGAATGACTATTCTGATCATTGTTTTGCTCGTATTTCTCGAAGCGGTGTTTTGGTTTTCGCTTTTTATTATTCTGACCACCTTGTATTGGTTGTTTTTTAGAGCGTTAAAACTGGTGTTTTCCAAGTCTATTATTACAAAAGGGAATCTGGGAGTTGCAGCGGTTTATGCTTTGGGATACACGGCTTTATATTTAGGTTGGATATTTGGCGTAGTGTATGTGACGGAAATACTTCGTTAATGAGGCCAGTGGACTATGGCGGTAAAAGGGTAGCTAACAAAAATTGATTTTTTGGCGTTTTTTTGATGACCGAAATCACCTAGTACATGCTTGTTCCAACAAACCCATTATATTGCTGTTTTTTTCAAATAGCCCATATACTTTCCGTTTAACGAATAGCCCCGATAGTGGTCCGTAACTTCTTTGGGTAAACTCGAGGCCAAAAAGTATGGAACGGTCGACCTACTTGGTACAGATATCTGGTATGCAAAAATCTCCCACCCTGGCTCCGGTTTGATACATGGGGTTTAAAAACTTTGGCGGAGGGCCGTGTTCGGTCTTTGACATTTATTGGGATGGAAGAACAGGGTAGAAACTTCCATTGCCATTAATCGGATCATGAGCGGTATTATCGGAGGTCTCCATTGAAGGCCTAGCGTTTTCCAAATTCCGCCAAAGAAGTGTGCCATAAGTAGCGCGATACCTCTTGGCATCGTACATCGACATGTCCTAATAAAATTTCATCGTGCATTAGTGGGCAAAACAGCAATAAAAAAACGCAAATAGCTGTTTTTCAGCGTATTTGCGTTTGAAAAGGTGACCCTGACAAGATTCGAACTTGTAACCTTCTGATTCGTAGTCAGATGCGCTATCCAGTTGCGCCACAGGGCCAAAAAAAGAAGGTGTAACATTGCTATTCACCTCTTGATGCGAAACGGAATACATTCTTTTGGCACGCTTCACTAGCGCTGGGAATGCTTTTGTTTCCATTTAGCGGGCTGCAAATATATTTCTTTTTACTTTTAGGGCAAAATAACTGCCGATAAAAGAAATGAATTTCAACCATTACATCCGCGATGTCGAAAACTTCCCTTCCGAAGGGATTACCTTTAAGGATATTACCCCTTTACTTCAGCATGAAAAGGCTTTTAAAGCTTCGGCGATGGCATTGCTAAATTTAGTTCCGAAGACACCAATCGACAAAGTGATCGGTATGGAAAGCAGGGGTTTCTTTTACGGCCCTTTGTTGGCAATGGAATTGAACGCGGGATTTGTTCCCGTGCGCAAGGCCGGGAAGTTACCTTTCGAAAAGGTTTCTCAAACATACGACTTGGAATATGGCACCGACACCCTAGAAATTCACAAGGATAGTATTATCGAAGGAGAGCGTATTTTGATCCACGACGATGTGTTGGCGACCGGTGGTACGGCCGAGGCGGTCTGTGCATTGGTGGAGAAGCTGGGTGGCACAATAGTACAGTGCAACTTTTTGATCGAACTGGAATTTTTGAAAGGGAAGGAAAAATTAAAGGGTCACGAGGTACGCTCGTTGATACAATACTAGGATAGGGCCCTTGTGGTCACATAATACCGCCAGCCGATAATGGCAAGCTGTATTTTAGAGGCTTTGGAGAGGTCCAAACGTTTTTTTGTGTAAGAAGGCAACAACACACTGTTGACCTTGGCCAAAAATCGAAAAAACGCTAGTTTCATGTGGTGGTTTTTACAAATATAGGTACTTCTGAAAACAATAATAAGACCGCCTGCAGACGGTCGGGTTTTAATATAGGCCTATATGGGTTTGCTTTAGTACAGTGTCATGAACAATGAAAGCAACAGTAACATTAAAATCTTGGCGAGTGCAATCATATGAAATAAGGTTTTTAGGTTAGCCCTAAGAAGCTTTTTTAGGAGCGCTTATGGGTTGAGTAAATAGTACTCGATAATCGATTATCCAAATAAGATATATCAAAAAGTCACATATTTCCTAGCAAAATCATTGAAATTAATGCAATTGAATACGAAATTGTAAGTAAAAAGACGATTATGATATTAAAAGTATACACGACCTCTTGAGAGTTGTTTCAAACAGATAGTTATAAATCATTTTTGCCTTATAGAGTATTATGAATGAAGGGGTGTTTTAAACGACTTTTTTGATGACAAGGGCATTTCCGCTCCAAAAACACCTTTTTTTGAAGATTCCGTTCTTTTGAACCAAAAAATAATAATCAGAAAGGCGGGTGTTAGCGTTCGGTTTTGGTCAACAAAAAAATCGGTTTTGCAGCTTTTTGAAAGTTATGGGAAACCTATCTTTTGTCCGTTTTGGCAATTTACGTTGGTATCTTCTAGTAGTATTCGTTTAAACAGGTTCCTTTAAGGTGAGGTAATGGGGCAAATGGTTCCCTTGCTTGATTACCATGGTTAGTGGAGCGTATTCAATTTAGGGGAAGCCTTTCCCGGGAGTATTTGTAGCTTCAGATCTTCAACACCTTGGTAGTTGCATTTGGCGGTCAACAATTACTATGGATTAAAAACACCCCAAACCATTTCAAAGTTAGAATGGTATAACAAAGAGTTTTCGGTTTAGGTAAAAATCTTGTTCTATATTTGTCGGTAAGTTTATAAGCACTGACCAATGCTCAATCTTTTTTATATCATAGCGGGCCTAGTGCTCTTGATCGCTGGTGGAAACTGGTTGTTGAAGGCGGCCGTGGCGCTCTCCCTTAAGCTCAATATCCCAAAAATCGTAATCGGAATGACGGTGGTCTCCTTTGCTACCTCCGCCCCGGAACTTATTGTGAGCATCAAAGCGGCTTTGGACGGTTTTCCCGATTTGGCGTTGGGCAATGTAGTTGGTTCCAACATTGCGAATCTTGGTCTGGTTCTGGGAGTTACCGTTATTTTGGGCGGGATCGATGTGAACAAAAGTTTTTACACTACCGATTGGCCAGTAATGATGGTAGCTTCCCTACTGTTCTTTGGAACGATTTTTTTCGATGGCGAGATACAACAATATGAAGGTATTGTTATGGTAAGCCTATTGTTCTTGTTTTTGGTTTACCTGCTGCGCTTCCAAAAAACCGCCGTAGTAGATGAAATTCCCGAAGACGATATTCCCCAGCCCTTGTTCAAAACGGTACTTTTTTTAGGTCTCGGCGGGACTGCCCTATGGGGTGGTTCGGAATTGCTCATTACCGGAGCCGTAGGGTTGGCAGAAACCTACGGGGTAAGCGAGCGGATTATCGGGGTCACCATTGTATCCATAGGAACGAGTATTCCGGAGCTGGCGGCTTCCATTATTGCGGTGATAAAAAAGGAAAAAGCAATTTCTTTAGGGAACCTTTTAGGGTCCAATATTTTTAATATTTTGGCGGTATTGGGCATCACTTCCATCATTACGCCGATACGGGTCATGGACCAACGATTACTCGAAAACGATATCTTTTGGATGCTGGGCTTTTCCTTCCTGCTTTTGCCCCTGGTTTTTTTCCCAAAAGGATTACGTTTAGGGTGGCGAGATGGCATAATTCTTGTGTGCCTTTATTTACTTTTTGTGTACTTTACCATTAAGTAATTGGAATCGTTTTTGCACTACTGAAATCTTTTGGATTTGAAGCCTTATTAACGCCTGTACGCCATGTAAGGTGTTCGAATATTGTGACGGGCATTGGGGTAAATAGCCGCTCCGTACTTGGGTTTCGGATAGGGGACAAGGACGCACTATTGGACTAAAATGAATGTTATGCGCTTTAAAAATACCCTACTGACCCTATTTTTTTTAATAGCTATCGGAGCTAATGGCCAGGACGGCTTTGTGGAGGGGATGCTTTTTGATGAAAAGACGAAGGAGCCGATTCCTTTTGCCACCATACGGATAAAAGGATACTCCCTTGGTGTAATCTCGAACAGGGATGGTGGGTTTAAAATTCCAGAAAAATTTCAGGACTTTGGGGATGTTTTGGAGATATCATGCCTTGGGTATCTAAAAAAAGAGGTGGACATGAAGAATCTTTATCGAACTATGGTGAATCGGATACGACTCGTTCCCAGCATATTTGAGCTCGACGAAGCTATCGTTATTGCCGAAAAAAGGAAACCGTTGTCCGCCAAAAAAATTGTTAAGAAAGCGATTGAGCGTATCATAAGGAATCATCCGATAAACTCCTTTTCAACGGTGGGCTACTATAGGGACTATCAATTAAAAAATAATAAATATATAAATCTTAACGAAGCCATTTTAAATGTTTTCGATCGCGGTTTTGATGAGTTGGACTGGGAAACGTCCAAAGTGAAATTGTACGCGTACCGACAAAATGCCACCTTTGGAAGAGATACCTTGGGAGCGCAACCGTACGACTACGCTTCCAACCAAAAAATAATAGATAACAACAGTTATCTCAATAACTATGGCGGCAATGAGTTTACCATACTAAAGATTCACGATGCAATCCGCAACCACAGGATCAATTCGTATTCCTTCGTCAATCGCCTTCATTATAATTTTGTGCCCAATCATGATTTTTTTATCGGAAAAAATGTGTTTTTGGATGATGAGGTACTGTACCGCATCCACTTTAAAAAAACGATGCATCCCTACAATGCTTCGGGGACGATCTACATTTCCAAAAGAGATTTTGCCATCCATAAAATGGAATATACCGTTTTGCGTAAGGTGAAGGAAAAGGATCCTTTAAAACCAAAGCATACCATTGAGAAAGAGCGCCTGCACTATAGGGTAATTACGGAATACCGAAGAAAGGAAGGTAAAATGTACTTGAACTACATTTCGTTCAACAATAGGTTTCAAGTTCGGAAACCACCGGAGTTCAGGGTACGGGAAGTGGTGGTACTACCGGATCAAAAGGCGTTTAAACTTTCGTTTACCGGTGATGTAGCAGAAAAAAGAGCCTTTCAAAAAGGAAATTATCGGATCTTGTATAAGGGCAAAAAGTTGAAATTTGAACGGGTAGTTGTCATGGGAGATCAAGTAAAGTTGTTTCCTAAGTTGGCAAACCAACGTGAAGAACAGGCTTTTCGGGAAATTTGCGAACTGTCGCAAAACGTAGATTATGTATCCGGCGACCTGACAGTAAATGTAATGGACATTGAAGATACCTACGGGCGAAAGATAAACCATTCGGAAATAGAGGAGTATGATCAGTTTAGGGAGTTTTTTGTGCAACGGGTCAGTTGGATCACAGATGTTCCGGAGTCCGATATGTTTATGAACAAGAGTATTCCTATTTTTAAAGGACAGCCGGTTGAAAGACCCGATGATTTTGGGGATTATTGGATGAACACCCCATTGCAGAAAGTGGCGGGCGGTCTGGTATTGGAACGGTAGCCGGTTATCATTACCTAACGGGACCGTACAACCTTGTCCGTTGGACGAAAAGGGGTATTTACCACAGGGGAACGAGCTGCTGTGAAAAACCAAAAACCGCTTTCAAATACAAGATTCGAAAGCGGTTTTTCTTAACAACAATTGATATGGTAAAACGACTATACGTCTGCTGATTTTACCGTTTTAATAATTCTACTTGCAATTTTGTACGGGTCACCGTTGGAAGCAGGTCTACGATCTTCCAACCATCCTTTCCAGCCACTTTCTACGGTAGCGATCGGAATTCGGATAGAAGCGCCCCTGTCGGAGATTCCAAAACTGAATTCGTCGATAGACTGTGTTTCATGGTCTCCGGTCAAACGCTGGTCGTTAAACTCTCCATAAACCGCAATATGCTCCTTGACCACAGGTCTGAAAGCTTCACATATTTTTTCATAAGTCGCTTTGTCCCCACAGGTTCGCAACGTATTGTTGGAGAAGTTGGCATGCATACCCGAACCGTTCCAATCCATATCCTTCCCTAATGGCTTTGGATGATATTCGATATAGTATCCATAGTCCTCGGTCAAACGGTCTAAAAGATATCGTGCTATCCAAATTTCATCACCGGCAATTTTTGCGCCCTTGCCGAACAATTGAAATTCCCACTGTCCGGAAGCCACCTCTTGGTTGATTCCTTCAAAATTAAGACCCGCTGCAATACATAGATCGGCATGTTTTTCCACCAATTCCCTTCCATGGGTGTTTCTTCCACCGACGGAACAATAGTACATTCCCTGTGGAGCAGGGTAACCTCCAACGGGAAAACCTAAAGGAAGCTGTGTTTTGGTGTCCATGATAAAATACTCCTGTTCAAAACCGAACCAGAAATCATTATCATCATCGTCAATAGTGGAACGCCCGTTAGAAACGTGTGGGGTACCATCTGCATTTAAAACTTCGGTCATTACCAAGAAACCGTCTTTTCTGGCGGGGTCTGGATAAATAGCTACCGGTTTAAGCAAGCAATCTGAAGCTCCACCTTCCGCTTGTTTTGTTGAACTTCCATCAAAAGACCACATAGGGCAATCTTCTAGCTTTCCGCCAAAGTCGTTTACCACTTTGGTCTTACTTCGCATGTTCTGTGTCGGGAAATACCCATCCAACCAGATATACTCCAATTTTGATTTACTCATAATATTCGGTAGTTAATTTTAAATTAAAAGACCTACAAAAATAATTTTTTTGACGAATTGAGCTCAAAAATGAGGGGGTAAATAGTTAACATTTTAATCTTTTTTTGATTACCCCCATTTTTTTAAGGGTATTTTGTGAAATAGTTATTTTTTGATGCTAATTTTGACAAGTTTTCAACAAAATGCTCATCGAAAAGTAGAACGACCATGTCCAAACAACGTTTTAAAGCCATTTTAGAGAGTCAAAAAAGGCCGATTATCGAAGTAAAAGAGGAGGGAAGGCGCTCCGATTTTTTTGCGAAAAACGTCTTTAACGAGGATAAAATGATCCAATATCTGACAAAAGACGCGCTGAACAGCGTAAAGGGAGCGGTTTTTTCGGGATCGAAAATAGATCGGAAAATTGCCGATCAGGTAGCGGAAGCGATGAAGGCATGGGCCATATCGATAGGGGCGACCCATTACACGCATTGGTTTCAGCCGTTGACCGGTGCTACCGCCGAGAAACACGACGCTTTTTTTGATCTTTTGCCGGACGGAAAGGCTTTAGAGAAATTTGGAGGGGGGCAATTGGTGCAACAAGAGCCCGATGCCTCCAGCTTTCCGAGCGGCGGTATCCGAAATACCTTTGAGGCCAGGGGGTACACCGCATGGGATCCTACATCCCCTGCTTTTGTGTACGACACTACCCTCTGTATACCTACGATATTCGTATCCTACACCGGTGAGGCACTCGACAACAAGGCCCCGCTCTTACGGGCGTTGAATTCCATTGATGAGGCCGCCACCGCGGTTGCACGGTACTTTGATAAGAACGTTTCAAAGGTGAATGCCACTTTGGGTTGGGAACAAGAGTACTTTTTGATCGATAAGGCCTTGGCACATTCAAGGCCCGATATCAATATGACGGGCCGTACATTGATCGGAAATGCCGCGGCAAAAGGGCAGCAGTTGGACGATCATTACTTTGGCGTCATACCACAACGGGCCATCGGTTTTATGAAAGACCTCGAAAAAGAATGTACCCTACTCGGTATTCCCGTTAAAACGCGCCATAATGAAGTGGCGCCCAATCAATTTGAGTTGGCACCGGTGTACGAAGAGGCCAATTTGGCGGTCGACCATAACCTATTGTTGATGGACGTAATGGAAAAAGTGGCCGACAAACACCATTTTAAAGTACTATTTCACGAAAAACCCTTTGCCGGAATAAACGGTTCCGGAAAACACAACAACTGGTCCTTGGCCACGGATACCGGGGTCAATCTGTTGAGTCCAGGATCTACACCGATGAAAAACCTACAGTTCCTTACGTTTTTCATCAACACCATAAAGGCGGTAGATACCTACGAGGAGTTGCTACGGTCTTCCATTGCTTCCGCTAGCAACGATCATCGTTTGGGGGCCAATGAGGCGCCGCCCGCTATTCTTTCCATATTTATCGGGGAACAACTGGGCAACGTATTGGATGAATTGGAAGGGGTGTCCCAAGGAAAACTGTCGCCGGAAGAAAAAACGGAACTGAAGTTGAACGTGGTCGGTAAGATCCCGGAAATTTTATTGGACAATACCGATCGAAACCGCACTTCTCCCTTTGCCTTTACCGGCAATAAGTTTGAAATGCGCGGGGTAGGGGCCAAAACCAATTGCGCCAAGCCGATGACGGTGTTGAACACTATTGTGTCCAAACAGCTCAGGGCGTTTAAAAAAGAGGTCGATGCCCTGATCGACACAAAAAACTTAAAGAAGGACGAAGCGGTTTTCAATGTTTTGCGGGAATATATAAAAACCTCCAAGCGTATCCGTTTTGATGGCGATGGATACAGTGATGCTTGGCAGAAGGAAGCCAAGAGAAGAAAACTGAGCAATAATAAAAATTGTCCACAAGCACTTCGGGTACTTACCGCAAGCAAGACCATTGCCTTGTTTAAAGCGACCAAGGTCATGAGCGAGACCGAAATTCGTGCAAGACAGGAAGTGGAATTGGAGGCCTACATATTGCATGTTCAAATTGAAAGCCGTCTTTTTGGGGAATTGGTATATGGCTATGTGCTACCGGCGACCATAACGTATCAAAACAAACTCATCAAAAACGTTACCGGACTCAAGGATATTTTTGGTGCTGCGCACCGTCCATTGGCCGGGGGACAATTATCCTTGATCGAACAAATGGCGGAACATATCGCTACACTTAAAAAAATGATCGATGCTATGGGCGATGCCCGCAAAAAGGCAAACAAAATATCCGACACCCACAAAAAAGCCGTTTCGTATTGCGAAAACGTACTTCCCTATTTCCACACTATTCGACAGCATTGCGATTCCCTGGAAAAATTGGTAGATGACAGCGTTTGGCCCTTGACCAAATACCGAGAGCTTCTTTTTATCAAATAAGGGTCTTTTTTCATGTATGGTATCCTATCCAACACGGTGATGGTGCCCCGTGCGTTTATGTATAGAAGGCCTGGGCGTTTTCCTTAGCATTAAATGATCGAAATGACATTTTTTTAACACGATTTCCTATTTTTGCCAAAACAGATTCCATGAGTTCCTCAGCCAGTGAAAGGTACCAGCAAAGAGGCGTTTCCGCCGATAAAGAAGACGTGCACAATGCAATCAAGAATATCGATAAAGGCCTCTTCCCAAAGGCTTTTTGTAAAATTGTGCCGGATTACCTGACCGGTGACGAGGAGTACTGTTTGATAATGCATGCCGATGGCGCGGGAACAAAATCGGCCCTGGCCTACATGTATTGGAAGGAGACCGGTGACCTATCGGTCTGGAAGGGAATCGCCCAGGACGCGTTGATCATGAATATTGATGATCTTATCTGTGTTGGCGCGACCGATAATATCATGCTTTCATCTACCATCGGTAGGAATAAAAACTTGATTCCCGGCGAGGTGATCTCGGCCATTATCAATGGAACCGAATCGCTTATTTCAGACTTGAAAAAACATGGCATTACCATTCATTCCACCGGCGGGGAAACTGCGGATGTCGGCGATCTGGTGCGTACCATCATCGTAGATTCCACTGTTACCGCCAGGATCAAAAGGACCGATGTGGTCGACAACGCCAATATACGGCCAGGAGACGTTATCGTGGGCTTGGCTTCTTTTGGTCAGGCAATCTATGAAAACGAATACAATGGGGGAATGGGAAGTAATGGGCTCACCTCGGCACGGCACGATGTGTTTTCAAAATATCTGGCCGCAAAGTATCCTGAAAGTTATGATGCCGCCGTTCCCGAGGCTTTGGTATATTCCGGTGACGTGAAACTTACCGATACGGTTTCCGATGCGCCCCTGGATGCCGGTAAACTGGTATTGTCACCAACACGTACCTATGCGCCCATTGTAAAGGCTATCCTAAAAGATTTAGGAGGGCAGCAGATCCACGGTATGGTGCATTGCAGTGGAGGGGCACAGACCAAAATTCTTCATTTTATTGATAAGCTTCATGTGGTAAAGAACAATTTGTTTCCCGTTCCGCCACTGTTCAAACTGATTCAGGAACAGTCGGGAACCGATTGGCAGGAAATGTACAAGGTCTTTAATTGCGGTCATCGTTTGGAGTTTTATGTATCCCCCGAGGTAGCGCCCGAAATCATCCGTGTGTCGAAACGTTTCGGTGTGGCGGCGCAAATCGTGGGCAAGGTAACCGCTAGCGATACAAAAAAGTTGACCATTAAAAGTGCGTACGGGGTCTTTGAATATGCCTAGCTGTAAGCTTTTCCTTGGTTGCCTTGTACCATTTGTCCGTATGGTTCGTCCGTATGTCGAATTCTCCACGATTTTGATACGATTCCCACGTTTTGCACGTTCTTTTTGTAACTAGGTATGTCATGGAAAGAAAACAATTTTTAAGAAGTATGGGCGCAGGCGCGGCTTTTGCCCTGTTGTTCCCCTGTGTTCAAGGATGTTCCAAAGATGGGGACGAACCCGACGGGACGATAAAGGACGAACCCACGGGAGTCGATTTTACGGTCGATCTTAATTCGCCGGAAGCCGCTGATTTGATTGAAAACGGAGGATATATTCTCAAAAACGATGTGGTCGTCGCACGGAATTTGGAGGGGGAATTGATCGCTGCAAGCCAAATATGCAGTCACCAAGGGTACGACCAGGTTCGGTTCGTATCGCAGAACGGCGGTATTTTTTATTGCGATGTACACGGTTCCCAATTCGAACAGGACGGAACTCCGTTGAACCAAGTGGATAACAGCCCTGCCAAGGTTTTAAAGGTCTACAATACCACGCTTACGGATACTGTTTTAAGGGTGTTCGAATAAGAATGGCACCCATTTTGTATGATTAAGCTAATGATGAAGCCGATACTTGCTCTTTTTGTCTACAGTTATGCTTTCGCCGCCATAGGGCAGACTTGGGAAGTAGACTATGCCCATGCCGTAAAAATGGCGAAGGAAGATAACAAAACACTTGTTGTGGTGTTCAGTGGTTCCGATTGGTGTGCACCCTGTATCAAATTGGATCGGGAAATCTGGCAATCGGAATACGTGAAAAGTAATAATAACGAGCAATTTATTTTCTACAAGGCCGACTTTCCCAGAAAAAAGGTAAATCGGCTATCCGCGGACAAAGCGGACACCAACGCCGCACTCGCGGCGCGCTTGAATCCACGAGGTCATTTTCCGTTAGTGGTCGTATTGGACGCGGATGGGAATGCCACGGGAGCCTTGGGTTACAAAAAAATAAGCCCTCAAAACTATTTTGAACAACTAAACCGATTGGTCCCGTGAAAGGGCTCATTCCCTTTCTGTTCTTTTTATCGGTGCTGTATGGTTCGGCGCAGGATGGCGGGTACGTTACGGTCAACCGAAACGTGACCCTTATGGGGAGTCCTTTTGAGATAACCGTAGTATCCGTTAACGAGGAATTGGGATACATCAGTATTGATGAGGCAATCGCGGAGATCGAAAGAATAGAGAAAATGATTTCCGCCTGGAATCCCGACTCTGAAACGGCCTTGATCAACAAAAATGCAGGTATAAAACCGGTGAAGGTCAGTGACGAACTGTTTGCCCTGATCGAACGTGCGAACCAGGTATCCGCCATTACCAATGGGGCCTTCGACCTTACCTTTGCCTCGATCAATACCATTTGGAAATTTGACGGAACCATGGAGCGTATGCCCACGGCTTCCGAATTAAAAAAGTCGATCGCCAAAGTGGGCTACGAAAAAATTATATTGAATGCCGCCAAACGCACCGTGTATCTTAAGGAGAAAGGAATGAAAATTGGCTTTGGTGCCATAGGGAAGGGGTATGCCGCCGATAGGGCAAAACAACTTCTGGTATCGAAACAGGTGATTTCCGGCGTTATTAACGCGGGAGGCGATACCACTACCTGGGGTACAAAGGCCAGCGGCGAGAAGTGGTTGGTAGGGGTGGCCCACCTCAAAGGGCGACAACGGATTTTTTCGTGGTTACCTATTGTGGAGTCGTCCGTTGCCACCTCCGAAAACTCCGATAAATATGTCATTTTTAACGGAAAAAAATATACCCATATTATAGACCCAAGGAACGGCATGCCCGCCACTGGCATTAAAAGGGTATCGGTATTTGCTAAAAGTGCCGAAACATGTGATGCGCTTGCAACAGCTGTTTTTATTATGGGCAAAGAAGCGGGAATAGCCTTGATCGATCAATTGGGCGGTCCAGAGGTAATCTTGATAGACGACGACGACAATATGTACAAAAGCGACGGGATCTTACTTGATGGTTCCGACTAAGGGTACTTAAAAAACCACTTTGCTTTAATTCCTTTCGAAGCCTTACATTCCGTGGACCAAATTCATTAAAAAGATCTTAGAGGGGCGTAGATCCGTTCTTTATTAATGTACAATTTATCGTAAATTCGCAATTGCAGCGGCGGAACTTCTTTCGCACCGAACAGAGGAATATGATTGATAAATTGAACATTGTAAAACAGCGCTTTGATGAGGTGTCCGACCTTATTATTCAACCGGACATTATCAGCGATCAAAAGCGTTACGTACAATTGACCAAAGAGTATAAGGATTTAAAACAGCTAGTCGAAAAACGGGACCGCTATATCGAGATCACCGATAACATTTCCGAGGCCGAGGAGATCATTGCCGATGGTAGTGATGCCGAGATGGTGGAAATGGCCAAAATGCAACTGGAAGAGGGAAAGGCACAAATGCCGCTTTTGGAGGAAGAGATCAAGCTGATGCTCATTCCGAAAGACCCTGAAGACGCAAAAGATGTGGTGGTTGAAATACGTGCCGGAACCGGTGGTGATGAAGCCAGTATTTTTGCGGGCGACCTCTTCCGTATGTATACCAAGTATTGTGAATCAAAAGGATGGAGGACCAACGTTATCGATTTGAGCGAGGGTACCAGCGGAGGGTATAAAGAGATCCAGTTTGAAGTAAGCGGGGAAGACGTATACGGGACCCTGAAATTTGAGGCCGGGGTACACCGGGTACAACGTGTTCCACAGACCGAAACGCAGGGACGGGTACACACCAGTGCAGCTACCGTTATGGTACTTCCGGAAGCGGAGGATTTTGATGTGCAAATAGACCCCAAAGATGTTCGAATCGATTTTTTCTGTTCCTCGGGCCCAGGAGGACAATCGGTAAATACCACTTATTCCGCTGTTCGTTTGACGCACGTTCCCACAGGTTTGGTAGCGCAATGCCAGGATCAAAAGTCACAACATAAAAACAAGGAGAAGGCGTTTAAAGTACTTCGCTCACGACTGTACGATCTGGAACTCGCCAAAAAGCAGGAAGAAGATGCCGCCAAGCGAAATTCACAGGTGAGCAGTGGCGACCGGTCCGCCAAAATACGCACGTACAACTATCCACAAGGACGGGTAACCGACCACCGTATCGGATTGACGCTCTACGATCTGCAAAACATCATTGATGGCGATGTCCAAAAAATTATTGACGAACTAAGTTTGGTGGAAAATACCGAGAAGCTCAAAGAGGCGTCCGAAACGTTTTGATAGGGTGCAATTACCAAAAGTGTACGAAAGGATGAAAATGCATTTATGGAGGTACGGCTTACTCAAAAAATTGACAATAGTAGTTTGGTAAGCTTTTGTTCGCGACTTTGGCAATACCCTCGAGGATATCCGACCCCTCTATTGGACAACAGGCAATTTTTAAATTTTCCGTTTATAAGATTGTTCATTTTGAAGGCAGTTTTGGGTAACGAACATAGACCACTTCCTTGCCAATAAATTTTAATTCGTTGTTAAAAACCGTTAGTTTCCAATGACCATTGAAAAGTTAATCGAACAGATACATCAAAAACAATCGTTTTTAGCGGTCGGACTCGATACCGATCTTGATAAGATACCCCGGCATCTGTTGGATTCGGATGACCCGATTTTTGAGTTCAATAAAGCCATTATCGATGCTACCCATCAATACTGTGTGGCCTACAAGCCGAATATCGCTTTTTATGAAGCCTATGGATTGGAGGGCTGGAAGGCGCTAGAGCGTACCATTGGCTATTTAAATGAAAACTATCCCGATATATTTACCATTGCCGATGCAAAAAGAGGGGATATCGGCAACACCGCTTCCCGATATGCCAAAGCATTCTTTGAAAACCTGAATTTCGATTCCATTACCGTAGCGCCCTATATGGGTAAAGATGCTGTAGAACCTTTTTTGGCGTTCGAGGACAAGCACGCCATTTTGTTGGCATTGACCTCTAATAAAGGCGCTTTTGATTATCAAACACAAGATATAAATGGCCTTCCCTTATATCAAAAGGTATTGCAAACCTCCAAAGACTACCAGAATGCCCATCGGTTGATGTATGTTGTAGGGGCTACCAAAGCGGAATTTTTGACCGAAATCCGCAGTATCATACCCAATAGCTTTTTATTGGTGCCCGGTGTTGGGGCGCAGGGTGGAAGTCTGGCCGAGGTGTGTAAATATGGAATGACTGCCGATGTAGGCCTATTGGTAAATTCTTCAAGAGGCATTATCTATGCTTCCGACGGAGTAGATTTCGCTTCGGAAGCGGGCAAAAGTGCACAGCTGCTGCAGGAACAGATGGCGGTAGAACTTCAAAAAATAACGTCTTAAGCGACCAGGTTTTCTAAAATCTTTTTGATTTTTAGTGCCTTTAGTTCAAAAAACTCACCAAGCTTCGCATCGGCGTATTCTCCTTTTGAAGCTTTTTCCAAAAAGTGTTGATATTGATACTCCAAAAGAGCTATCGTTTTACTACCCGAACTGAGTGGGGTTACCGTTCCTACCTTACAATACTGCTTTTCCATAACAAAATGTTGCTTTTTACAAATATACGTTACAAACCGCCTTTTGGACTTGACAGATCGTTGTACAACCTTAAAAATCAGTTCTTTTGATGCGGTCGGTCCAAAACGACCGTTCAGGTGTATCCTTTACGGTTTAAAATGTTTGGTATAGGTTTTGGCGACAAATGGAACCAAGCCCATTATTTGGTCCGTAATGGTACCTTTATGGTAGTTGGTTGTTTAACAGGGTGTTAAATGGATGATCGTTGCCTTCTTCATGGTACCCATACTTTTCGAAATCAAGGGTCGTCCCAAATGTTTTCAAAACTATCTTTCGTAAAAACAATAGTTGTTTTAGAAGCGGTAGCAACATAATACCATTTCTATCCTAGAATTACCGATTGAAAATTGTCCTTTTCCGTTTATACATCAAGAACCCATTTAGACTTTTTTAATTGGCTAAAAAATTGCCCTTTTTCGCTCGACGCGACGGCCGGCTCCTCATCAAAAGCCAAATCATTGGCTTTTTCTTTCGGCCCTGTCTTTTTTTCCTCCCGTAGCCCTGCTATGAAACTCAAAAAAGTCTTCAACAGGCCTTAAAATGGATAATTTTCGCTTCAATCCAAAAAGTCTAAATGAGTTCCAAAATAAAGAAAAACCGTAGCTACTGCTATGCTTTATTTTTCTTTTTCGTCCAACCAAAAAATGACGGCTTTTTATTTGGGCGATTTTATAGTTAAAATGGTATAAAATGTTAAAAATAGCATCAAACCGGGCTTTACCGTTAAAAGTTTAATACATTGGTCACTTATAAACGGCCGACCGAACATTTATGCTAAACTATACTACCTACGTGCGCACCGAAGCTACCCAGTGGGTGACCTTTGTACACGGTGCGGGAGGCAGTTCTTCCATCTGGCATAAGCAACTTAGGGAGTTCAAAAAGTATTTTAACGTGCTATTGCTCGATTTGCGAGGTCATGGCAATTCAAAGCCCAATCTCAAGGATGCTTTTAGCGACAAATACACGTTCGACTCCATTACTGACGACATTGTTGAGGTAATCGATTATGAAAACATTCCCGAATCACATTTTGTGGGTATTTCTTTAGGGACCATTTTAATTCGCAATTTGGCCGAAAAATATCCGGAGAAGGTATCGAGTATGGTAATGGGCGGAGCGATCATGAAACTGGATTTTAGATCACAGGTACTCATGCGGTTGGGCGTTATCTTTAAATCGATAGTGCCGTACATTTGGTTGTATAAATTTTTCGCGTTCATCATTATGCCCAACAAAAATCATCGCGAGTCAAGATCGTTGTTCGTTAGGGAAGCCAAAAAGTTATATCAAAAAGAATTTATCCGTTGGTTTAAACTCACTTCGGAGATAAACCCTTTGTTACGCTTCTTTCGAGGGGCCGATATTGAAATCCCTACGCTATATGTAATGGGAGGAGAGGACCATCTTTTTTTACCGACCGTAGAAAACGTAGTGCAAAAACATAAGGCGAGCACTTTGGTAACCATTCAATTTTGCGGGCATGTGGTCAATGTGGAGCAACCACAACTGTTCAATGGGCTTGTGATCAATTATTTGAATAATTTACGACTTCCCGGTGCGGTCTCTCAAGTAGGATAATTCTTGTCTTCTGTTTTGTAAACCATCTGTTCCCGACCGAAACCGAGAGTGAAGAATTATGGTTAGCTAAAAGTACCATTTTAAAAAGGCCTTTGGCTTATCGTCGGATTTTACGTTTCGTTTATAAAAGGTATTTGTAACTGTACCCTGGTTCCAAGTTGGTGTTTCTCGTCGGCATATTGAATTTCGTATGTAGCATCGGTCCGTAACGAATTCGCATATAGCAAAAGGCGCTCTTCAAGAATTTTTCCCGATAATGACCGGTGCCTTTCGGTTACTTTTGTTGTTTTGTCCTTAAGGGTATTATAGTACCCTATTCCGTTGTCCACTATTGTAAATTCTAGTATGTTTTTTATTTTATCAATGTTAATATCAATAGTGAGCAGATTGCCATTGTCCGACCGGAATCCGTGGTCTATGGTGTTTTCGATAAAGGGTTGAACGAACATGGGTGGTAGAAAAATGTCATCTTGTGACAATTGATTATCGCAGTTGATGCTGAAATCAAATTTTTTCACAAATTGCGACTGGAGTTCCATATAGTTCTGAATCGTGCTGATTTCGTCTTTTAGGGAAACAAACTCTTCCCGGGAATTTTGCAACACCAAGCGCAGCAATTTAGAAAATTTCAAGATGTAGCTCGCTGCGGCCATGGCATTTTTATGGGTCAAATGATAAATACAGTTTAAGGTATTAAAAACAAAGTGTGGATCTAATTGCGTTTGCAACAGTTTCTGTTTTAAATATTCTTTGTCCAATTTGTTTTTTAAATTTTTCTGTTCCCATAAGAGATACCCTATTAGACAAATGATGAGAAGTAAAAAAAGGAGGAAGTAAATTATGGTTTTCTGCTGTTTTATACTCGATTCCTGGGTGTGGCTTATGTTTTCGAGAGCACCTATTTTTCGTTCTTTTTCGCGAACTTCAAAAATCGCTTCCAATTCTTCCAAATTCTCCCTGAGAATTCGGTCGTTAACGGTTTGGTCAAGGGCATTTTTTTTCAAGCTTGTTTCAAATGCCGCCCTAAAGTCGGCCATGGCGGTATACGCCATAATAAGTCCATCCAAGGTTTTTGTCCGCAAGTCTTGTACCGCCCTGTCTTTTTGGTCCAATTCATTCTTTTCAATAGCCTTTTGAACCGATTTTAGATTTTCTATGGCAGGCTTGTTCCTACCCTCCCAAATAGCGACATATGACCCGTAAATTATTCGATAAAGGTCTGAAATGGTATTGCGTTTGGGTAAGCGGGACGAAGGAGCGAACTCCCCGGTTTCTTTTATTAATTTGAAGTAATGTATTGCGGAATCTTTTTCTTTTTTAAGAAGAAATAAACTTCCCAAGTTTCCATAAAAGGTGGCTTTGTACTCCTCGTAATTTTTATGCTCCTTAAATTTTGTATCGATCAACGATAACCCTTTATGAAAGTGATAGTCAGCGGAATCGACCACTTTTTGGTAACTGTAAATTAATCCCAATTTATGGTGTACTTCCCATCCGGCCCGATTCATGAACCATAAATTGGTCAATAGTCCTGAATAGTACTTTTTAGCGGACGATAGATACCCCAATTTTAAATACGAATTACCAAGGTCTCTAGCGATGTACGGTAGGTAGTTACTTTTCTTTGAAAACAATTTTTCATCAAAACGAGCAATTTTAAGCCCTTTGTGGTAATGCCTTACCGCTTCTTTATATCGGTCGTCCAATCTTGCGTAGTAGCCTCGGACAAAATGTACCCTTTGAAGATTTGATGTTTGATATTCTTGATCGGCTTCAAAATTACGATGGTGCTTTATGGCTTTGTCGGCGTAAAACAAGGCCGAATCCTTTTTCATCTTTCTAAAAAAGTAGTAACAACGAAAGGCATAGTATTTGGTCCATCCTTTTAACTCCTCGTTGCCTTGCAGTTTTTTTTTGAACCCCTCCAATTTTTCAATGGTAATGGGGCGCATCTGAAAGGTGTCTATGTACTGCTGCCCATGGTCTTTTTGGCAATAGGAAGTCGACATATAAAATAGTGCCGCTAAGTAGATGATTTTTTTCATGTGCTCGTTCTGGTTTCAAAACACAAAATTGAATTAAATTTTGATAGGTAATGGACATTGGAAGTTCTAATTTTCTCTTAATTTTTTTGGTGTCATTACAATTTAGGTATCTTGAGGAAGATATAAAAAATACGTTCAGTGGCCATAGGTCGTTTTTGAGCGAAGGGCAACGAAGACAATTTATTTGATCGGTGTTTTATTTCTGATTCATGGGACCCATTAGAGCAATAATTTTGGAAGATGACGCTGCCGCTGCGGACTATATCGGTTCGGTTTTGTCGTCTTTGACAAATATCATTTTGGAAGGCCACGCCAAAACCTTGGATACGGGTGTTCACCTGATCAATACCGTAAAACCGGATTTGGTTTTCATGGATGTGGAACTGGAAGATGGTACCGGATTCGATGTATTGGAAAAAATCACCGTGAACTCTCCCGATATCATATTTGTAACTGCCCATGATGTTTATTTGCGCACCGCCATGGAGCACTACGCGTTTTATTATCTGACCAAGCCGTTTGAACCAGAGGCACTACTTGGGGTCGTACATACTTACATGTCCAATCTAGTACAACGAAAAGCAAAATTCGAAAGGGACTATGGTGACCTGGTGAAGTTTTTGAAACATGACGACTCACGGTTGTTGATAAATGTCGGAAACGAGCATGTTTTTATAGCGGTGAACGATATTGTGAAATGTACGGCCGAAGGAAATTATACCTACTTTTTTTTAAAAGACTCATTGAAGTACTTGGCGTACCATCCACTGAAATATTTTGAGGACTTGCTTACAGAGAAAGGTTTTTTTAGGGCTAGCAGACAAGCTCTGGTCAACTTAAATAATATCAAATCGATTTATAAACGAGAGGCCTTCATTCTTACCAACGGTGATCGTGTAACCATTTCCACTAGAAATAAGGGAAAACTTGGGATGCTGATCAAAAAATTCGCTTGAACTTCAAAACATCACGCTTACAACGGTAAATACAACACTCCCATAAGCGTATGAATATGCTTTTCATCCATACACTAATTTAGGGCCAGTTACTTAGAATTCGAATTCGGAAGTAGTAGTGGAGTTTACCAAAAACCACTTAAAATAATAGTCGGTGTTAATCTTATAAATTAGAAGAACTATGCGAAAATTAGTGATTTTTATAGTATTGATAAGTTGTTATCAATTTTCAAGCGCTCAAGCGAAAAAAACGAGCCAAGAAGGGTATAATACAGGTTGCGAATTGGCAACCGCCTATTCTCAGGGAGATAGCAGTATGTATCGTTTGTATACAAATACGATCACCAATCCAAATTTCCCAATAGAATATAAAAATGGGGTGGTAGAAGGCTGGACAGCTTGTAAAAAAAGAAGTGATGATCGCGGTTGTCCGGATAAAGGATGTGATGATAAGTTTACTTCTCCTGCGCGAAAGAAACGGAAAAATTGAAGCGCGCCGATAGGTCTATAAACACAGTTCGGTAAATAGGGAAATCAGAATTTTACGGAGCACGGTTATAAGAAGACAGGTTTTAACAAACCTGTCTTCTTAATTATCTACGATATAAGCCATTTTTAAGAGACCTTTGATCGCTCAACTTTATTAACAGTAGCTTAGCGAAGTGTATACGTTGATTGCTCTGCTTTATTCGGGTATCGGTATATTTTAAAAAAGCATAAAAAAACCGGTGCTCCCACCGGTTTTAAACTAACTAACTCAAAAAATTACTAACTCAAATTCTCAAACAAATATCTTTTTTTTTCACTGCAATACCGTTCGCATGATATTAGGAAATCGTTACCATTGCCGTTTTATTTTTAACGTAAAAAACCGTAAAATAGTATGGCGTTCACAAATTTTTAGCGATCCTGCAGAACGAATACTTTTCTGAGAAGATCCGTGGTTCTTGAAGCCACATTGTTGCGTATTTCTTTTTCCTCCACCGCGATCATGGTGTATACTCCGGTCAGTGCTTCTTGCGTAACATATTCCGTTAGATCGGGGTCTACATTTTTAGTAAGTGGTATGGCGTTGTATTTGCTGATCAAGCTGCTCCATACCTTATCGGCACCGACCTTGCTAAAAGAATTTTTTATAACCGGTTTGAACTTGCCGTAAAGTGCGTTTCGGGTGGCGTTGTCCAAATATGATGTGGCGGCATCGTCTTTTCCCAATAAAATGGTACGTGCGTCATTAAAGGTAATTCCCTTTACCGCGTCTACAAAAATAGGTGTTGCTTCCCCTACGGCATCCTCGGCCGCTCGGTTGAGCACTTTCAGCCCTTCATCGGCCAACTTGGAAAGGCCGATATCACGTAAGGTCTTGTCCACCTTTTGCAGTTCTGCCGGCAATACGATTTTAACAAGTTCATTTTTAAAAAAACCGTCGGTTTTGGTCAACCGGCCCACTTGCTTGTCGATGCCCTTATCCAAAGCTTCCCGAAGGCCACGGGCAATTTCGGTATTTCCGATTCCCTGCGTGCCTTGCGGCAGTTGGTTGACCACTTGTTGAAGTTCTCCACAACCCAGCAGTTGAAAAGCCATAAAAAATAGAAGGAACCGTTTTACCATTATATATCGTTTTAAGTAGTTATTACGAAAAAATCACTGTTTTATTGTTGTACACCATGGTCTTTCGTTCCACATGGAGCTTCACCGCTCGGGAAAGTACTATTTTTTCCAAGTCCCGCCCCTTGGTTATAAAGTCCTGAATGCTGTTCGAATGCGAAACCGTGGTAACATCCTGCTCAATGATCGGGCCGGCATCAAGTTCTTCAGTAACATAGTGGCTGGTGGCACCTATAATCTTTACGCCCCTTTTGTACGCGGCATGATAGGGTTTTGCCCCTGCAAAGGCAGGTAGGAAGGAATGATGGATATTAATGATCCTATCGGGAAATTCGGCAATCAAGTTACCACTTACAATCTGCATGTAGCGGGCCAACACCACAAAGTCGATTTCATGTGTCCGCAACAACTCCAGTTGTGCCGCTTCCGCTTTTGCCCGGGCGTCCTTTTGTACGGGAATATGAAAAAACGGTATATGAAACTGTTCCGCAATGTTCCGTAAGGTTTCGTGGTTGCTACAAATGAACGGGATATCCACCGCCAATTCACCGGCATGGTACCTGCTGAGCAGGTCGTACAGACAATGGTTGTATTTGGAGACGAACACGGCCATTTTTGGCCTGTTTTCGGGTGTGTGAAGTTGCCACTTTATTTTATAGGGTAACCCTACCTCCTTGTCAAAATCCTCGCGCAGTGCCTTCAGGTCAGGTGTAGGCGTTTCGAACTCACTTTCCACACGCATGAAAAAAACGTTCGCCTGTTTGTCGACATGTTGGTCTAAATAAACAATATTTCCCCCGTTGGATTGGATGAAGCCGGTCGTTGCGTGAACGATACCCGGTTGGTCGGGGCAATGGATAAGGATAATGGTCTTCAAAGTTTTGGTATTTACCATCAAAATTAAGCATTGTACCGCTTTTTACGATAAAAAAATAAGGTATACCATTTCAAAGTTAAAATGGTATTGGTGACGTAGTGTCGGGTCGTTTTGATTGCGGTGTTGAGAAGTCAAAAATTTCCAAAGAAAAGTTGCCTGGTATTGCCTAGCGTTGAAGCGTTACGAAGAGGGCGTTCTAGCCAAAATCCCGCGATAGGCCTTTTCTCCATTTTTTATAGGAGCGGTAAAAACTGAGCAATTCATTTCGCAAAAGATGCAGGTATTCCCTTTCTTTGACACCATCTTTTTCAAGTCCCGTACAATACGAATTGATGTTCCGTATCATGATTTGGATAAAGGAAACGCTTCTCATCCGTTCGGAGTGGGATTTGGAACGTTCCGCAAGCGCAATTTGTTGTGGTATCAATATCGCATCGGTCAGGATGGCATCCGCCATATGGTCCCGCAAGCTATTGGAACGGTAGAGTTGAAGAAGGTCTTTGTTGAAAGAAACATAGGATGCTATTTCCCTGCTCATATGGCAAAGGTCCATCGCTTTGCGATAAACGGGAATGCTTCCTAATTGTTTTCTCTTGGCCATGATACCTCCTACAAATTTTAGAAAAGTAAAGTTACATCGGATTCTCATTTTTTATCTTTAGTATCGAAAGTCAATTATAATTTTTACCTTTAATTCGTAAGAATAAAACTGTCGAAATTTTGAAAGTAAAGATAGATGACCTTAATTGGGCCATATTGACCTGCTTACAGGAAAATGCGCGCGATTCTTTTGCCAACATCGGGCGTAAAGTAGGGCTTACCCCGCCTGCGGTAGCGGAACGGGTAAAAAAAATGGAAGATCTGGGTATTTTGGAGGGGTATCATGCCATGGTCTCCCATGTGCTTACGGGCCATCAGCTTAGGGCCATTGTAACGCTTAAGGCATTTATGGGGAAACTCAAGCCGTTTTTGTCCATGGTCACGGGTTTGGAAGAAGTGATCAATTGTTACCGCATTACCGGGAATGAGAACATTGTAATGGAGGTGGTGCTCAAAGATCAGTTTCATTTGGAAAAATTTATAGACCAGCTGATACAGTACGGGGAGACCCGAACGCATATTATTCTGTCCAATGTGGTGCGCAATGCCCACATTCATAAAAGTGTCCGAACATCGTAGCCGTTTGTCGAAAATGGCGGTCCGAACGTCCCAAAGGATAGGTATCAGGGAAATTATACCATTTTAACTTTGAAATAGCACTAATAAATCGTTTCTTTTTCAGCTGTTCTTCGTTAAAAAATATAACCGTAGCTAAGGCTATGCTTAGATCCCCGGTCAAGCCGGGGACAGGCTTTTTGCCTCGAACAACTAAAAAATCATTCAATTTCTATACGCACGATTTCAAAGTTAAAATGGTATTAACCCTAGTTACGTACTGTTTAAGTAGCCGTACTTTACTGGTTTTAGTACCTTTAAAACAGAAATTTGTTCGCAGTTGATGTTAGAATATGCCATAACCGCTATAGTATGTATGATAACCGCCATTGTAATACAGCGGATCTACAAAAAGGAACATAATGCAGCGGGAAAAAAGGAGGGCGTAAAAGGCATCCTTTGGTTTGGTTGGGCGATTTTTGTTTGGGGCATTGGCGCGTGTATTACGCTGCTTGCCGTAAAAGGTTTAGGGGTATCGCCATCGACCAGCTGGCTGATTTATTTTGGGGTCTGTGTTTCCCTTTTAAATTCAATGTTCATTTTATTGTCCCTACCCTCCATAGAACATACGGGAAGGCCGAGTGCAGTGGTCCGCTTTGTGGCACGGTTTACCGAAAAGGAGTTTATTTTCCTGTACGGTGTGATCATGGCGATGTTGGTCTTTGTTTTTTTTGCGGCATCTTACACCAATGTTGCTATAGATAGCGCCCTGATATGGCTTATAGATATCCCCATTTCCATTCTTGTGGCACTTGCCCTGCTGCAAGCGTTGAACAAAGCTTTCTTCAATCGGCAAATGCGTTTCATGGTTTTGCCCAGTACGGTACTTTTTATACTCATCCTTATTGCCGTTACCCATCGTATCGTTCCGGTAAGCAAGGTACCTGAGGTTTTGAACAATGGAACCTGGGAATTGGTGGGTATCGTAACCGCGGTATCCTTCAAATTTCTTTTTATCCTGTTGTTTTCTATTTTACTGTACAGTTGGAAATTTTTATCGGAAAAAGAAGAAAAGGAATCGCGACTTGAATCGGTGTTGGAACAACAGCACCGACTTCGGACAAAGAATAAAGAGCTGCTTCGGTCGAATGAAGCGTTGGAAGCAACAGTAGCCCATTTGGGAAACGAGTTGCACCAACTGAGGGAATCGTCAAAAATTGAACTTTCCGAACGCCAAAAAGAAGTATTGGGCAATTTGGCACTTTTGGGCGACCAAAAATCGTATACCGAAATAGCGGAGGCCATGCATATCAGTGTGGACGGTTTTCAGGCCCACATCCATCAAATAAAAAAAGTACTAAAAGTCAGTGGTACCTCCGGAAAGCATCTGCTCATAAAATACGCCATAGAAAATGATTTGTTGCGTTATGCAACGCTAGGGCCCGGAACGCCCTGATCATTTGGCCGCATCCGTAACGGATATCCTAGTACCAATTCTTTTTTAAGCAGTGCGTAACCTTTTAAATCCATATTGAAAAAAACATGTTTGTCTTCTAATACCAATGGCCCGTTTTAATCCGCAATTGGTATCACATAAGAAAGGCACTATGGGTTTTCACTTTTTTCAACTTCCCTATCGACGGGGTTTTACCGCACAAGTATCCTTTGACCAGTCCATAAACGAGTGGTTCCGATCGGCTACGGGGTGGTTTGTGGATGCAATTTTGGCGGAAATTCCGATAAGCGAAGGGGTAGGTATTCCGTGGGTATTGATCGTATTGGTCTTGGGCGCAAGCTATTTTACCATCTACTTTAAAGGCATCAACTTCCGTGGTTTTTTCACCGCTATACGCATTGTAAGGGGCCGTTACGATCATTTAGAGGCTTCTTTTCCCGAAAAGGAAACGGCACCAAGGGGAACGAATGGGACGAAACCGGAACACGCAACGGAAGCGAAAGAAGGCGAGGTATCCCATTTTCAAGCATTGACCGCGGCACTTTCGGCCACGGTGGGTCTTGGAAATATTGCCGGTGTGGCCATAGCCTTGTCTATTGGTGGCCCCGGCGCCACGTTTTGGATGATACTCATCGGCTTTCTGGGTATGGCTTCGAAATTTGTGGAATGTACCCTGGGCGTGCGCTATCGCGAAATCGATTCCACGGGAAAGGTGTTCGGTGGGCCCATGTATTATTTGCACCAGGGACTTTTGGAAAAAGGATTTCCAAGGTTCGGTAAGGCGTTGGCGGTTCTTTTTGCGCTGATGTGCGTCGGCGGTTCTTTTGGCGGGGGCAATATGTTTCAGGTAAATCAGGCCTTTCAGTTGTTTGCCTATGTAACGGGGGGTGCCGATAGTTTTATTGCGGGGAAAGGATGGGTTTTTGGTGTGCTGATGGCCGTTCTGGTAGGTGTGGTGATTATCGGGGGAATACAAAAAATAGCGAAGGTCACCGATAAGATCGTGCCCGCAATGGTAGTGTTGTACGTTTTGGCGGTCATTACGGTTTTGTGCATCAACCATACGGCGGTACCCCGTGCCATCGTATCCATTGTAGAAGGGGCTTTCGATCCCCAGGGAGTTGCGGGTGGTTTTATGGGAGTACTTGTTCAAGGATGTAAAAGGGCGGCTTTTTCGAACGAGGCCGGAATCGGTTCTGCCTCCATAGCCCACTCGGCGGTAAAAACACGGTATGCCGCCAGTGAAGGTCTGGTAGCGCTTTTGGAACCGTTTATCGATACGGTGGTCGTGTGTACGATGACCGCTCTGGTATTGATCGTTACGGACCAATTGATCATTGGTGAACAACTGTCCGATGCCCAAGGAGTGGTACTTACTTCCAACGCCTTAGAAAGTGGCATCTCTTGGTTTCCCTACCTTCTTTCGTTCGCAGTGATTCTTTTTGCATTCTCATCCATGATTTCTTGGTCGTATTATGGATATCAAGCGTGGTCGTTCCTTTTCGGTAGGGGAAAACGAATGGAGTACACCTATAAGATCATCTTTTGCTGTTTTGTGGTGATCGGTGCAGCGGCAAGTTTGGGAGCCGTTATCGATTTTGCGGATGCCATGATCTTTGCCATGTTGGTTCCCAATATGATCGGCCTTCTTATATTGTTGCCGACCGTAGCTAGGGAACTGGAGCGCTATGGAAAAGCGATAAGATCGGCAACTGAAAACGAAGCCCGATAAATCCGCTAGGGGCATTCGCTTATACTTCGCTCACCTTTTGATAAAACGGGTTCCTACGGGTTCGGGGACAGCCACAAATTCCGGAGTTATCGATTTTCGGGGGAGCCGTAATTTGATAGCGGTATCCTTGTATTTGTTTTGGTCTATAAAAACGATGTTAAACTTGTAGGAAAGGTATTAAATCGTTTAATTTAACCTATGGAATGGGAAAAACTCGACAGCTACCTTCAAATAGCGATTGATAAAGCAGTGTTTTATCTTCCGAAGATACTTCTTGCGGGAGTCATTTTTTGGATCGGGTTCAAGATTGTCAAAAAACTGGTCTCATTAGTACGGACGGCATTGAAACGGACGGGTTTTTCGGAAACCCTCAGGCCTTTTATTTCCTCGACCGTAAGTGTATTGTTAAAGGGTACGGTACTGTTCATCATCGCTTCGGTACTGGGTGCGGACCTTACCGGATTGTTCGCTATTCTTGCAGCTGCCGGTTTTGCCATCGGCATGGCGTTACAGGGAAGTCTTGGCAATTTCGCCTCTGGGATCCTTATTTTAACATTGAAGCCATATAAAGTGGGCGATTGGATACAGGTGGAGGACAAGTTCGGGAGGGTAGAGGAAATCGGTATTTTCAGCACCGACGTTTTGACTCCCGGGAACAAGATATTGATCATACCCAATTCAATGATCACCGATTCGGTGGTAACCAATTATTCTGAAAAAGGAATGATCCGATTAGAGCTTGAAGTGACCATGCCCTATGAAGACAGTTTTCCAAGAGTACAAGAGGTAATACAGAATGCCTTAAAACCGGTCGCTAAAATACTACCGAATCCGGAGCCGGAGGTGGGAATCTTGGATTTTGATTCGCACAACATTACCTTGATCGTTCGTCCCTATGTGCTTCCAGACGATTTTTGGGAGGTAACATTTAATGCCAATTCGGCCATTAAAAACGCCTTCCACCGTCATAACGTTAAAATTGCATACTCCGAAGGTGTCGAAATCGGGGCTATTGGTGAGTAGTACCATTTTAAAGTTAAATTGGTATAACACCCAAGCTTTTCTTAACGAGGCCTTAAAACAAATCAAAAAAAAGTAATTTTAACAAATACTAGGTTTGGCCTTGTTTTTGATATTTTCAGCATATCCATTTATGGTAGCCTTAAGATCGCTATGGCCATAACAGTGTTGAACACCATATAGCATGAAATACTTTTTACTCGTACTCACCTTTGGGGTCGTTTTTTATGCCTCCGCCCAAGACCTCTACTTAAAGAGAGGTAAGATTACCGATTCCATAGTTGTCAAGGATTCGCTTTCCGAAAGTTACGCTTTATACGTGCCGACCGATTTTGATACGACCAAAACCTGGCCGATCGTGGTTGTTTTTGATTTGAAGGGAAGGGCAAAGCGGGCGGTAAAAGTGTTTCGGGAAGCGGCCGAAAAAAATGGGTATTTGGTAGCGGCATCCAATAATATTTCAGATACGCTGAGCATCACTCAAAACATTTTGGTCACCGGTCGATTGTTATCAAGTATTGCAGCCCTTTTACCAGTGGATAAACGCCGGGTATATACGGCCGGTTTTGCCAGTGGCGGTCGCTTTGCGGGCACGGTGCCGACTTTTGTCAAAGAAATTAGGGGGGTAATTTCCTGCGGGGCACCCGTTCCGAACACCGCCTTGTTAAACCGCAGAAAGCCGTTACACTTCATCGGTATTGTGGGTACCTCCGATTTCAACTACCCCGAAATGCTGTTTGTCGAAAAAGAATTGAACCGCAAAAGTTTTGAAAATCAATTGCTGGTTTTCGAAGGAGGGGAACAGTGGCCTCCATCTGAATTACTCGTAAAGGCTTTGGAAATCGCCACATTATCGTCCATGGCCAAAAAGGATGTTGCGGAAAACAAGGTGTTTGTTGATGATAGTTACCAACAAAGTCTTCAGATGGTGAACGTTGCCATGGGAAAACAAAAACAACTGTTGGCGTACGATTGGATGCAGGAAATGATCGAAATCTATACTCCGCACCGTTCAATCGACTCCCTTTTGGCAAGTGCTAAAACCGTTCGCAAAGGCAAGGGGTATCGCTTGCAGAACCGTAGTAAGAGCAACGCCCTTTTTAAAGAGTCCTTTTTAAAAGATGATTTTGATTACTATCTGGAAGAAGACATTCGCACCTATAACTACAATAATTTAGGCTGGTGGACCTATCAAATGGAAGAACTGGAGAAGTACGAGAAAAGCACGAATGTGTTCACAATGCAAATGGGACAGCGTTTGAAGGGATATGTGAACGCCTTGGTCGCCGATAACATCGATTTGATCTATGCCCAGTCCCCGGTAGATCTGGAGGCCCTCAATTTTCTATGGATGTTAAAGACTATTACCGCTCCCAAGGAGTATGAAAACTATCTTAAGGTAATTTCCAACAGTGCCTTGATCGACGATGACGGCACCGCCCTGTTCTATTTAGAGGAACTGTTGAAAGCCGGCTATACGGATGTGGATGCGCTGTACAGTTTGGAGCATACGGCCATTTTACGAATTTCACCGGAGTACAATGCCTTGATAGAAAAGTATCTTAAGGCATCGCGTTACGAGCCTATTGAAGAGTAATACCACTTTAACTTTGAAATAGCACTAAAAAATAATTCTTTTCTGTACCTGCCATTTCAAAGTTAAAGCGGTGTAATATGGGGTACTTGGTCCAGATCCCAGTCGATGACCAGCCCCTTTGCCAAAGATCGGGCTATTTCTTTCCCATACAGGGTTTCGCAGAGGTATAGTGCCGCCTCAAAACTTTTTGCACCTCCGGCGGAGGTAATGTATTTACCGTCATGCACGAAAAGCACACTGTCCTTAACCTTTAGTTGTGGAAACATGGTCCGGTATTTTTCAATATCGCTGGGAAATGTCGTTGAGGTAACCTCATTTAAAAGTCCGGCCTTGGCCAGAACAAAGGCACCATCGCAATGGCTGGTAACATAAGTAGCTTTTTCCGATACTTTTTTCACAAAATCCAACAAGCGGGTATCCTCCAGATCGGTATCCAAATGGTGTTCCGCACTCGGCACGACCAAAATATCGATATGGGGCAGAGAGTCTTTGGTATAATCAAAGTCCGGCAACACACGAACCCCTTCAAAGGTGGTGACCGGTTCCAGGGTGTTGGCCACCGTGAACGTATTCATAGCCTTAATATTTTTTCGATATCGGGTATGCTGAAAAATATCGAAAGGTGCAGTAAATTCGGTATTGAACGTGCCGTCCATGATCAGAAAGGCAACATTGTAGTTGTTGGCGTCCAGTTGTGGCAAGTTGCGATGTGCGGTGGTAATTGAAGGTTGTTTTGATGCGCTTTCTTGGCATGCCGAGCAAAAGGTGAAAACGATAAGAAAAACCAGTAGCTGTCTCATTTTGTGCTTTTATATGGGAAAGGTACAACCTTTTGTAAAATGAAAAACGCGGTATAAACCGGGTTAAATCGTACTTTTATCCCTTTATCTGTTGAAAATGCGTGTTATATCTCTCTTTTTGATCGGTGCTATGGTATTCTCCTGTAAGGGAGAAAAAAAGTATCATGATGAGCCACGGTCCGTATCGGTGACGGATTCGATAGGGGCTTTGGCGGCGATTCGAGCGTTTCAAGATGATATGAACGAAGAGTTCAAAAACCCGGAAACCTCACCCTTACCGGATCGTTATCGAAAGGATTTTGAGTCCTTGGACTTTTTTGAGGCAGATACCACGTATCAGATAAGGGCGCGTTTGGAACGTACTCCAGAGTCCATCCCTTTTTTAATGCCTACCACTACGGAACGTACCTCCAAAGAGCGGGTGTACGGTATCGTGCGTTTTCAATTAAAAGGAAAAGCTTTTGAATTGGAGGTGTATCAAAACGAAGCGCTGATGCAAGAGGAAGGGTATGCCGACTATTTGTTTCTACCTTTTACCGATATTACCAATGGGGAGCTTACCTATGGCGGTGGTCGCTATTTGGACCTTCGTATACCGGAAGGGGATGTGATCGTTTTGGATTTTAATAGGGCCTATAATCCCTATTGCGCTTATAACAAAAAGTACTCCTGCCCCCTGGTGCCAGCAAAAAATCATGTGGATCTGCCCGTTAGGGCAGGGGTAAGGGCATTTAAAGGGCAATAAAAAATCCCGGTCGAAAGACCGGGATTTTTATATACTATAAATAAAGCTGCTGCTACCTTTTGCTATTAAAATGCATATATTGCCGCTAGGTAGAAGACGGATAAATTGTCCTGTGGAGCTCCGTCACTATCGATAAAAGGCTCGTTGTTAGACCAGGAATCCAATCTGATTTCTGGTTTGATCGTTAAATTATCAACGGTATAGCTTCCGGTTAACGTAGCGGAGAAAACGCTAGCGGTATCAACATCATCCACATCGGTATGTCCTCCAAAGTACTCTCCACGAAGTCCGATGGCAAAACTATCGGAAGTGGTCAACTGAGGGTAAATGGCAACACCGTAAAAACCTTCGGTAATTTCATCTTCGGTACCATCAACCTCAAAAGAGTTGCTTTGATACGCACCGTTAAGTCCGAGGAAAAACTTTTCGGAAAGGTCAAAACCACCGGTGTAATCTACCTCAAAACCAAGTCCGCCATCATCCGCCAATAGGTTCAAGTACTGACCTGAGTATCCTAATTGGGCGCCAAAAGCGTACTTTCCGTCCGATGAGTTGAACTCGGTCAAATCCGTTGGGTTCATTACCGCCAACATCAAACTGAAATCGTCGGATAATGCAAAGTCGGCCTTAATACCGGTATGGGAGAACGGACCGTTGGTAAACAAGTGTGAGGTACTGTAGTTAAAGTTTCCGGTCGGGGAAATTACTTCATAGCCTAAAAAGGTATTGAAGTTACCAATGGTCAAGGTTACTTTATCGCTTACGTTCCAGTAGGCGTACAATTGGTTCACAATGTTTCCGGTAGCCGAATATTGTGGGGAATTAAAAATGGCATCGGTTCCCCTTGGACCGAATACAAGATCCGCGACGGCACCTACTTTTCCGGTTTCATAAGAGGCGATAACGTTGGCCATACCCAATGCAAAACCATCCAGGTTCGCAAAAGATGTTTGCGGGGCCACCAACGCATCGTTGGGAGCGTTGAGGTTCGTTTTATAATAGGCATCGATACTACCGCTTAGGGTAAACTTCTTGGTGTCCGTTTCCTCTTCGTCCTGTGCAAAGGAAAAAGTGGTGGCACATACCAAAAATACAAGCGCAAAAATATTCCTTAATAAAGTTGTATTCGTCTTCATGTTTTCAATAGGTTTAGAACGTCCTTTGGTCTGTGTTAAAGGACGCCAATTTTAAATGTGATTTTTGTTTTATAGTAAGGTGATATAACGGAGCGTTCTGAAAAACGCTCCGTATGTGATATGTAACGTTAATCGTTCGTGAAATCGGGATAGGCATCCATACCGTGTTCGTGAAGGTCGAGGCCTTCGATTTCCTCTTCTTTGGAAACGCGGATTCCAGAGATCGCTTTTAACGCTCCCAAAATAATCAAGGAGGTAATTATACAAAACGCACCTACGATCAATACGCCGTACAACTGTACTAAAAATTGTTCTCCTCCAGCTTTGCTCCCAAAGATACCGACGGCCAACGTACCCCAAATACCACAGATAAGGTGTACCGTAACCGCTCCTACCGGATCGTCCAACTTTAGTTTGTCTATAAGTGCAACCCCTAGCACAATGATGATTCCGGCAATGAAGCCAATGACAACTGCTTCGTTTGGAGACATGAGGTCAGCGCCCGCGGTTATACCTACCAAACCTCCCAATATTCCATTTAAGAACATGGTCAAATCTAGATTTTTGTATAGGATAGTAGAAAGGATAAAGGCCCCAAAACCACCAGCGGCAGCGGCCAAACTAGTAGTAACCAATACCAAAGAAGTTAATTCCGGATCTGCGGAAAGTACGGAACCACCATTAAAGCCGAACCAACCCAACCAAAGGATCAATACCCCGGCAGTGGCAAGCGGAATGCTATGGCCTGGAATTGCTTTTGGTTTTCCATCATCCCCGAACTTTCCTATTCTTGAGCCCAGTAATGCAATAGCAACCAGTGCCGCCCATCCGCCAACGGAATGGACCAATGTAGATCCTGCAAAATCATAAAATCCCCAAGAATCGAGGAATCCACCTCCCCATTTCCATGCGCCTACTATAGGATACACTAATCCTACATAAAATAGTACAAACACCATAAAGGAGGCAATTTTAATTCGTTCTGCCACGGCTCCGGAAACAATTGTTGCCGCAGTTGCCGCAAACATGCCTTGGAACAAAAAGTCGGTCCACCAAGTGTAACCACCATCGGCATATCCGGGAGTCATACCTCCCTCAGGGGCTCCAATTCCGAAACCGGCAAATTTTAAAAAGCCGGCATCGCCATCTTCGAATCCGGGATACATTAAATTAAATCCGAAAGCGTAGTAGAGTAAAAGCCCACCGGTAATGATAAAGATGTTCTTAAATAAAATATTGATCGTATTTTTTTGTCTGGTCAATCCGATTTCCAAAAAAGCAAAACCGGTATGCATGAAAAATACCAAAGCGGTACATAACATCATCCAAACATTGTTAGCTGTAAATAATCCTGCGTCCATAATCTATAATATCGTTTGTTGGTTTATTTTTTTAGTTGATTCCGGCGTGTCCGTTTTCTTTTGTACGGATACGGTATGCATCGATCACATCGGATACGAATACCTTACCATCGCCAACATTGCCCGTATATGCCGATTCTAAAATGGCATTTACCGTTTTTTCCAAAAACTCGTCGGAAACTACAATGGATAGAAATCGGCGCTGTATGTCGGAAGTACTATAAGAGATACCGCGATATACGTGTCCTTGTTTTTCGTTGCCAACGCCCGTAACGTCCCAATAACTGAAGAAGTTAACCTCAATCTGATGAAGCGCTTTCTTGACGTCATCAAACTTGGATTTTCTAATGATTGCCTCGATTTTTTTCATTTGTATCATTTTATGTTTACGGGGTAAATATATCTTAAAAAAACAATTGCCCTTGCTTTTTAGGGGTAAGTGAAATCATTTTTATATTTATTTCAATAATACCCCCTTCATTTTAGGGGTGTCATATTTTAACACCCTAAAAATTATAATATTAACGATTACTTAACATCGCGAAATGACAAAACGCTAAAAAATCCGAGGAAATGCCCTCATTTTTTGAAGTATTGGCAAAGTACAGGGGCTGTGGTTAGGTTATGTGTAAAAAAATAAGAAATACGTTTCCAAAAGTTATTTTTATAACAATTTGGCAGACCATAGGCCTAGGGCGACAGCAAGTATACCGACACCCAAACTGGCGAACAGGTATAGGGCGGAGGACCAAAGATCCCCGGAACGAAGTAAGGAATGGCCTTCCAGGGCATAAGTTGAAAAGGTAGTAAAGCCACCACAAAAGCCGGTGACCAAAATCAAAAGCTGGTTACTGGAGAGCAAACCGTTTTTGAGGGATAGTCCCATAATCAGACCAATAAGTAAACAACCGACGCCGTTGACCAAAAAAGTTCCCAGAAAAAAATGTTCGAAATAGTTGTTGAAGGCCTTACCGATAACATAGCGGAGCACGCTCCCAACGCCCCCTCCTAAAAATATAAGTAATACCGGCTTCATTATAAGGGTTTAAACCAAAACTGTATTTGTGGAACGCCTGCCAATGGCGTCTTTTGGTTTTTAAAGATATAAAACTAAACCGCTTTTTTGTACTTGGAGGAAGTTAAGTTGATCGGGTAGATTTTAGAATCGGATTTCTTGGAAACTTCCTTTTTGGTTTTTCCAGCTTTTTCTGAAACTCCGTTCAAACTAAAAAACATAAAAACAGCGTTCGCCCCGATTAAAATGAAAAGTATGCTAAAAAATGTCATCATGTTTACCCCGTTTGTAAGATGAATAACGCAAAATTACGTTAATTGTTATGATATACGCTAGAAATCAGCATATTGTTGTGAAAAGGGGGATTTTTGTGGTAAGCGTAAGCTTTCTGTTAATTTTTAATGAAAAACTTAATCACGAACAGGCTGATTATGAAAATAACAAAGAAAATACCCACCCATTTAACACCTTTATAGTTTTTCCGATGCAACTTTTTGTCTTTTCGATAGGTAGAAACGATAATAACTGCAAAAACGACTACAAACAATAGCGCAAAAATCAATTGCCCAGTGCTGAACATATTCCTTATTTTTAAGCAAAATTAGTGAAGTGTCCCGAACTTTGTACTCTTTATACCATTTCTGGTGTTAAATTACGCAAATAAAAACCAGGGATTTTTTGGGTTGGCGAAAAAGAAAATCCAAGCATAGCAATAGCTATGGTTAGATTTTATTTTGAAGCATACGCGGAAAAGAACAATTTTTAATGGGTAATTTAACACCAGAAATGGTATTACATGCGATTTAGGGGAACGATCTCTTTATCGACCTGTTTTTGCCTAAAGGAACGTAGGGTGTACTAGGGTCGCGCATCAAAAGTCGCTTTCGGCGCTAAAATGGTTTAACTATAATTACCACAACATGAAAGATAAAATACAGGCGGTAAAGGAATTTCATACCGCTTTCGGACTCGGGGTTTCCGAAACCCTTCGAGCGGATTTGGGAACGGAGAAGAACCGATTACGGTTTAACCTGATGGACGAGGAGAATAAGGAATACTTGGAAGCGGCGGCCAATAACGATATGGTGGAGGTAGCCGATGCTCTTGGTGATATGCTGTATATTTTGTGCGGTACCATCATCGAGCATGGTATGCAGCATAAGATTGACGACGTTTTTGAAGAAATACAACGGAGTAATATGAGCAAGCTCGGCGCCGACGGGAATCCGATATATCGCGAAGATGGTAAGGTATTGAAGGGCCCGAACTATTTTAGACCCGACATCAATAGTATTTTGGAGAAGTAAGAGAAGGGCTTTAGGGGCTCTTTGGGTTTAGTATTTCTTAACTGTCATTCATTTAAAAAAAATAGTACTGAAAAATAAATTTATTAATAAAATTGAGATTGACTGGGACTACAGAGATTTGGACCCTGAGGGAAAAGGTGCTGTCAAAAAAATTGATTATAACAAGCATCCCAAACCTTGGATATTCACAGAAGATAAAAAGGTTATTCAAGCCTTCGCGCATATACATAATGGAGAACCAATAGTTATACCTGAATTAGACCCTACAATTTTATATCTTACTTCTGCAAAAAATCTATTGAGCGAAATAATAGAACTGAAAGAACAACTCTTAGAATTGGCAGGAGTAAAAAACTACGCGCAGACCGCTGATGTTTTCATAAAATTCTTTCCAAGGCAATCGATATTTATAACGAGCTTGTTTACGGCATTGGAAGCATTTAATAATGGGCAAATACCGGATGAATATACTTTCAGAAGTAAAAGGAAATCGTTTGATAAGGAGAAAATTCAACGCTACGTAAAATTCAATGATAAAACTGAAATAATAATTCCGGATATTTTCAAGCGGTCTTTTGTAATGGACAAAAAGGAGAAGTATGAATCTATAAAGGGGATTAAAAAAATGCGAGATGACATAATTCATACAAAAAATCGGGGAAAAGGCTATGCGCCCTCTTATAGCGGAATTTATAAAGATTCACTTTCTGTTGATTTTGAAAAGGTATATAGAGTAACAGTTGATTACATAAATTACTATAGACCTAATTGGATTGAAGAGTAAAAACGAAACATAACAAAACCTCCCGTGAAACAATATGGGCTTTGGGCGTAGTTTAAGTATTTAATGATATCCACAAAATTTTAGGCCCCGATGTTTCGGGGCCTAAAACTTAACGATATGTCTAGCGGGAGGCAAACACTGGTTAACTGCTGTATGATGAAAAGCCCAACCGTTACTTCACCTCATAACGCCAACCGAATTTGTCGGCGGAGCGATTGTATTGAATATCCGTAATTCGTTTTTTGAACAATGCCGCAAAACTATCGGTAATTTCGGGCAGTTCATAATCTACTTTCTTGTATCCAAAACCGGCGATAGGGGAAATTACGGCCGCCGTGCCCGCTCCAAAAAGTTCTTTTAACGAGCCATCTTTGGCCGCGGAAACAATTTCGGTGACACTTAGCTTTCGTACTTCGGTACGGATGCCCTCATCTTCGGCAATTTCCAATATGCTTTTTCTGGTGATACCATCTAAAATACGGTCGCTGGTCGGAGCGGTGATCAAGGTGTCCCCGATGCGTGCAAAAATGTTCATCGCACCGGCCTCTTCAATATATTCGTGGGAGTTGTCGTCCGTCCAGATGACTTGGTTATACCCTTTTTTTACGGCGAGCTGGGTTGGGTAAAACTGTCCCGCATAATTTCCACCTGCCTTGGCATATCCGACACCGCCATTGGCGGCCCTGGAATACGTTTCCTCGATAAGTACTTTTACCTTTCCCGAAAAATAGGAACCGGAAGGTGCCAGACAAATAATGAACTTATACTCATCCGCAGGGGAGGCGTGAAATCCTTTACCGGAGGCGAACATAAAAGGTCGGATGTATAGCGAACTTCCGGCCGCCTGCGGAATCCACTCCGAATCCAAACGCACCAGTTGTTTGAGTCCCTCCATAAAATATTCCTCGGGCAATTCCGGAATGGCCATCCTGTCGGCCGAGATGTTCAATCGCTTAAAGTTATCGAGCGGTCGAAACAGCCAAATTTTTTCATCAACATCCTTATAGGCTTTCATCCCTTCAAAAATCGACTGGCCATAATGAAAGATTTTTGCGGAGGGCTCCAAGCTTATCGCCTGATAGGGCATGATTTCTGGAATTTCCCATGCGCCATTTCGAAAATTACAGACCAGCATATGATCGGTAAAGACAGAACCAAAGTTCAAGTTGTCAAAATCGACCTGATCGATCTTGGATTGTTTTGTTCGCTCTACGGGGATCTTTAATGTTGTGGTTTCCATGCGCATGATATTTTAAAGAAATAAAATTAAATAAATATACGGTTTAGCCTTTCGTTTTTCCTCTAAAAATGTCCAATTTTGTATGCAACCGCTCATTATTAGGGAATATGAAAAGATTTAACATTTTGCTTGTGCTTTTTTTGGCGGTAACCGCCGCCTTTGGGCAAGAGAACGTTCCACAGGACGAAACCGAAAGCGCAATTCAGGTTCAACAGGCCATTTTTGGAGCAGCCACCACGGAGGAAGGCAGTCTGGGCAATTCAGAAATGCTGGAACGCTATCAGGGGCTTTCCCAAAACGATTCGATTTCGGTAAAGTTCAAGGGGACCGTACAGGAGGTTTGCCAGGCGAAGGGATGTTGGATGAAGGTGGCACTTGCGGACGGACAAAACGTTATGGTGCGCTTCAAGGATTACGCATTCTTCGTTCCCAAGGATATTGCGGGAAAAGAAGTTGTGGTACAAGGTCTTGCCTATACGGATGTGCTTTCCGTGGAAAATCGACGACACTATGCCAAGGATGCGGGAAAATCCGATAAGGAAATTGAGGCCATACAAGAACCGCAAAAAACCTTCGGTTTTCGTGCCGATGGTGTACTTGTAAAGGAATGATTTGAACAGGCGCATCATTACTACCGGCGACGGATCGAAAACCATTCACCTCGAAGAATGGGACGAACAGTACCACTCCAAACACGGGGCCATACAGGAGGCGTACCATGTTTTTATCAAGAACGGTCTTTTTGAGCTGGAGACGGAAAACGTGGCCATCCTGGAAATAGGCTTTGGTACCGGACTCAACGCCCTGATTACTTATTCGGAAGCGGAAAAAATTTCAAAGTCCATACGGTATACCGGCGTGGAGGCTTATCCTGTAGTACCGGAAGAGTGGGGGCAAATGGGTTATGTATCCCAATTGGAAGGCCAAAACTTGCAAAAGGTTTTTGAACAGCTGCATACGTCAAAATGGGAGACGCCCACGCCCATAGGAGAGCGGTTTCTATTGCTCAAACAACAAAAGTATTTTAAGGACGTTTCAGAAACCAATTTGTTTAACCTTATTTATTTTGATGCCTTCGGGGCAAGAGTGCAACCCGAACTATGGACCGAACAAATTTTCGGGCAGATGTTCCGGGCCCTAAAAAAAGGAGGCATCCTTGTTACCTATTCCGCCAAGGGTAGCGTACGCCGGGCAATGCAGTCGGTCGGATTTGTGGTGGAACGCCTGCCGGGGCCTCCCGGTAAAAGAGAAATGCTTAGGGCCAGAAAACCAATAGAATAGCCCTATTATCCGCAATTTGCCTAAAACATAGCCCATATCCTGCTTACCAAGCTTAAACAACTCTGTTAAATCGAAATTAAACCTACCGAGGGTCCTCTGTAAAACCAATACTTTTACAATATGAAAGTATTGATTACCGGAGCAACGGGACTTGTGGGAGGGGAATTGTTGAAGTTGTGCAAGCAGCAGAACATTACGGTGCATTACCTGACTACCCGAAAGGAAAAACTTGAAAACGAAGCGCTTTATCGTGGGTTTTATTGGAACCCGGCAACCAGTGAAATAGATGCCAATTGTTTTGAAGGCGTTACAGCGGTCATCAACTTGGCTGGGGCCAGCATATCCAAACGTTGGACAGCGGAATATAAAAAGACAATACGCGAAAGCCGCATCAATACGCTTCAAACCTTGCACCGTGCGATGTCTGAAATAGATGTTTCCGAAATCACGTCCTTTGTATCCGCATCGGCAATTGGAATATACCCTACTTCGCTCACCGAGTATTACGATGAAGATTTTCCTGGTGTTGACGATAGTTTTTTAGGAGAGGTAGTGGCCGATTGGGAGAAAGCGGTAGATGCCTTTTCCGGTTTCGATTTTCCCGTGGCAAAAGTAAGGATCGGTCTGGTAATGAGCGATAAGGGAGGAGCACTTCCCGAAATGGCAAAGCCCGTCAAGTATTATGCTGGAGCAGCTTTTGGAAGCGGTAATCAATGGCAGTCTTGGATACATATCCGGGACTTGGCGCGCCTTTTTATGTATGTTGTAGAAAACGGTTTGTCGGGGGTATATAACGGTGTTGGGCCAAACCCGGTAACCAATACCAAATTGGTAAAGGAAATTGCCAAGGTACTCGAAAAACCGCTGTTGTTGCCCAATATACCGGAGTTCGCCATGAAAACCCTATTGGGCGAAATGTCCTATATCCTTTTTGCGAGCCAGCGGGTGAGTTCCAAAAAAATAGAGGAAGAGGGTTTTGTATACCACCATCAGAACATTTGCAAAACGCTGGAACACCTATACCTCAGTTCCGGTGAGCAGGATACCGACGATGTACTGTACCAAAACGGCTATGTATAGGCTCCATGGTTATTGAACGGTAAGCACCTAATTTTTGTGCGATATAACCTTAACAATAGGTACAGATGCTTGGCATTACAAAATCGGTTGCATCAAGCCAATACCTCCGTTCCTTTTTCTAAAGTTGGTTTTCATCGCTTTGTCATAATCATAGGCTCCGAATACAATACTGTTCCGTACCATAGACTTTCTATTCCTTTAGGTGAATGACATCATTTTTTACTACCTCCCATTATTTCTGAGTTAACGCAATAAAGAACGCATTCCGCTTCATTTCTACTCTGTAAAGAAAAAGATTGGCCGTACGATAAAGGTTTAATACCATTTCTGATGTTAAATTACCCGTTAAAAATTGTTCTTTTCCGTGTATGCTTCAAAATAAAATCTAACCATAGCTACTGCTATGCTTGAATTTTCTTTTTCGCCTACCCAAAAAATCCCGGGTTTTTATTTACGTAATTTAACATCAGAAATGGTATAATTGATGACATTTTGACATTTTTAAAGAATTGGCAGTACTTTTGACAACTGTAATTTGTAAATCAATTTAGGAGTATCACATGAGCGATAAAGAGAAAACGGAAGGTATCGAGGAAACCGTTGCAGCGGAAAACACCGAGACAGTTACTGCGGCGGAAGATGCGGAAGCAACGACCGATGAAGAAATTTCTGAGGAAGATCGACTGCGGGAGGATTTGGCCAAGGAAAAAGAAAAATTTCTTCGTCTTTTTGCAGAATTTGAAAACTATAAAAAACGTACATCGAAGGAGCGTATCGAACTTTTTCGTACCGCGGGTCAGGAAGTAATGGTATCCTTGTTACCCGTACTCGACGATTTCGACCGTGCCCTAAAAGAGCTTTCCAAATCCGATGACACCGAAATGTTCAAGGGAGTAGGGTTGATTCAAAACAAACTCAAGGAAACCTTAAAATCCAAAGGGTTAAAGGAAGTAGCGGTAAAGGAAGGAGATGTTTTTGATGCGGAAGTCCATGATGCGATTACGCAAATACCGGCCCCATCCAAAAAAATGAGAGGAAAGATCATCGATGTGGTCGAAAAAGGGTTTTCCCTGGGCGACAAAATTATTCGACATCCGAAGGTAGTCGTTGGAAACTAAAATACTATGAAAGAGGACTATTACGACATACTTGGAGTTGCCAAAGGAGCTTCTACCGCAGAGATAAAGAAGGCCTATCGAAAGAAAGCCATTCAATATCATCCGGATAAAAACCCCGGTGATCCCAAGGCCGAGGAAATGTTCAAAAAAGCTGCGGAGGCTTACGAGGTGTTGAGCGATGCCGACAAAAAGGCCCGTTACGATCAATTCGGCCATGCCGCCTTTGAAGGTGGAGGCGGTTTTGGCGGTGGCGGAATGAATATGGATGATATTTTCAGCCAATTTGGAGATATTTTCGGTGGTGCGTTCGGCGGTAGCGGTGGCTTTAGCGGTTTCGGAGGTTTTGGTGGTGGCGGTCAAAGAAGGGCCAAAGGCAGTAACCTGCGTATTCGGGTAAAGCTAAGTCTGGAAGATGTGGCCAACGGGGTAGAAAAAAAGGTAAAGGTCCGCCGTAAAATTCAGGCCGATGGGGTTACCTATAAAACCTGTGGCACCTGCGGGGGTCGCGGTCAGGTAACCAAAATAGCGAATACCATTCTGGGTAGAATGCAAACCGCGGCTACTTGTAACGCCTGTGGGGGAAGTGGACAGTTATTGGACAAAAAACCTGCCGACGCCGATGCTCAAGGCTTACGGGTACAAGAAGAAACCGTATCGATAAAAATTCCGGCGGGTGTGGAAGAAGGGATGCAGCTCAAGGTCGGCGGAAAAGGAAACGATGCCCCCGGCAACGGAGTGCCAGGTGACCTGTTGGTCGCCATAGAGACCGAGGATCATGCCACCCTAAAACGGGAAGGGGACAATCTTCACTACGATCTGTACATTAGCATATCGGAAGCGGTTCTGGGAAGTTCGAAGGAAATTGATGCCGTTGGTGGTAAGGTGCGTATCAAATTGGAACCGGGTATACAATCCGGGAAAATTTTACGACTTCGCGGTAAAGGTATCTCAAGTTTGAACGGTTATGGTAGCGGCGATCTTTTGGTGCACGTTAACGTTTGGACACCAAAAGAGCTGAACAAGGAACAAAAAGAGTTTTTTGAACGAATGCGCGATAATGATAATTTTGAGCCAAAACCCGAAAAATCGGACAAATCCTTCTTTGAGAAGGTAAAAGATATGTTCTCTTAACATATTTTAATTTCGTTTTTAAAATAAAAACGTATATTTGAAACAGTATTGGGAGACCAATACTAATTTTCTTTTTCATAGCAATTTTTTTCCCATCCTTATTCATTTAAGGGTGGGTTTTGTTTTTTAGGGCCTGCTCAAACGTTTAACCTGATGGAAAAACCCTTCCATCGGGTACATTTTCCCCGACAACATCGTTGGACCATATTCCCCGCTTTTTATGATTCTGGGATATTTTCGTTGAAATATACGTCATAAGAAGCACGATACTACCGGGTGTATGAATGGTCTTTTTTTGGAGCATAAAATGGTACCCTAGCGCCAATAAAAATGATGGGTGCTAAAGTTGCCATTTGCAAATGACTGTTGGGGGCATTTAGCTATCTTTGGGAAAATTGCGTGCATGAACACTATTTTGGTAGCTAAGGAAGTCACCAAACGATTTGGAAACTACACCGCGCTCGATAGCGTTTCCCTGGAAATACCCGAAAACTGCATTTATGGCCTGCTCGGTCCCAATGGGGCCGGTAAAACCACGCTTATCCGTATCATCAACCAAATTTCGTATCCCGATCAGGGGGCTCTTCTGTTCAACGGTGAACCCTTACGACCGGAACATATTACGCAAATCGGTTATTTGCCGGAGGAAAGGGGGTTGTACAAAAGCATGAAGGTAGGGGAGCAGGCGCTGTATTTGGCCCAGTTGAAGGGTTTGGATAAAAGGGAAGCGAAAAAGCGGTTGCTGTATTGGTTCGAACGACTGGAAATCGGTGATTGGTGGAACAAAAAAGTTCAGGAACTATCAAAGGGAATGGCACAAAAAATACAGTTCGTGGTTACCGTGTTGCACGAGCCGCGCCTGCTGATTTTTGACGAACCGTTCAGCGGTTTCGACCCCATTAACGCCAGCTTGATAAAAGATGAGATTTTGGCCTTAAAGGAGAAGGGGACCTCCATTATTTTTTCCACCCACAGAATGGAGTCCGTAGAGGAACTGTGCGAGCATATCGCATTATTGCACCGGTCGGAAAAAATACTCGATGGCAGGCTTTCGGAGATAAAAAAGGCATATAAGAATAATACGTTTCGGGTGGCCATGGTATCGGAACGGGGTACTTCGGTGCTCGGGGAATTGGAAGAAAAATTTAAACTGTCCCAAACGGAGTTCGATCAGGAAGAAAAGCAGCTGGGCTTTACGGTACAACTTCCCTCGGACGATTCACGCTCCTTGCTGTCCGCACTTTCCGAAAAAGGAAGGGTACAACGTTTTGAGGAAATCGTTCCCTCCGCAAATGATATTTTTATACGAACCGTAAAAGAAAAAGGGAACAATGGGTAAATTACGGTTGATCATCAAACGGGAGTACCTGGCCAAGGTCCGCAATAGATCGTTTGTGGTAATGACTTTTTTGAGCCCTATTTTAATGGTAGGGCTGGTAGTGTTGGTCGCTTACCTGGCACAGCTCAACGACGGCGAAAAACGGATTATCGCCATTTTGAACGAAAGTGATTATTTCTCTACCGATTTTCATACCACGGAAAGTACATCCTATGTGCGTCTGTTCGATTTGGACATCGAGACCGCCAAGGATTCTACGGAAAAAATGGGATACACCGGACTGCTGCATATCCCTCAAAAAAAGACGTTGGAAGCGGTGGCGGAAGCGTCATATTTTTTCTCAAAAAATACGCCCAATACCCTGGTGTTGGAAAAGATAGAAGCCGTTTTTGAAGAACGCCTACGGCAGCGGCGACTTCAGGAAATGGGGGTCAGTCCCAAAGACTATGCCATGGTGGACTCCCGCTACGAGGTAAATATTGCCACCTTTTCGGGAGAACAGAACTTAAAACATTTTAATGAGATAAAAGCGGCCATTGGCGGGGCCTTTGGTTATTTGATTATGATGTTCATTATCATTTATGGCGGGTTTGTCATGCGGAGTGTGATCGAAGAGAAAACCAGTAGGATAATAGAGGTCATTATTTCGTCGGTAAAACCCTTTCAACTCATGTTGGGTAAAATAATTGGCACCTCTTTGGCGGGAATTACCCAGTTCACTATTTGGATTATTTCGGCCAGTATACTGCTGCTACTGGCGTTGGCCCTGCTCGATATGGATTTGGCCACATTGCGCACCGGTCCCACTATGATTGCCGATGCCACTGGTCAATTGCCCACCGCCATGCCGGCGACCAATGAAATGTTCGCGCTATATGCGCAGGAAATTTTTAAGATACCCATTTTTACCCTGGTCGGCTTCTTTCTGGTATATTTTGTTTTGGGGTATTTGATCTACAGCTCCATTTATGCCGCTATTGGCGCAGCTGTCGATAATGAAACGGACACGCAACAATTTATTTTTCCGATCATTATTCCTTTGGTATTGGCCATATACGTAGGATTCTTTTCAGTGTTCAACAATCCACACGGACCGATCGCGGTCGGGTTTTCCATTTTTCCGCTTACCTCCCCGATTGTAATGATGATGCGTTTGCCTTGGGGCATAGGCGAAGGCGGCGTACCGATTTGGCAGTTGGTTACTTCCATTCTTCTTTTAATCGGTACTTTTATGGGAATTGTTTGGTTTGCCGCGAAAATTTATAGGGTCGGTATTTTAATGTATGGGAAAAAGCCCAGTTATAAAGAACTGTTCAAATGGTTGCGATATTGATGCAGGAAAAAGATACCGTTGTTGAGGATACGTTGAAAGAGGACGTTTGGGAATCGGTAAAACAGTTTTTGGATATTGGCTTACATTTGGGAGAGGGCGATAATTCCATCAACATTACTATAGGGCTTTTGCTGTTACTTTCCATCGCCTTTATTTCCACAAGTTTTGTGTTAAAATGGCTCCGTAATCTTTTTGTGCGGAAAATGGAACCCGATGACAAATTGAAGTTCATCAGTATCTTCAAGTTCATCAAATATGTGGTGTACATCATTGTGGTGTTGCTTACCGTAAGTGCGGCAGGTATCGATATTACCATTTTGATTACCGCTTCGGCGGCCCTGTTTGTCGGTTTGGGACTTGCATTGCAAGAACTTTTTCAAGATGTTATTGCGGGTGTTTTTATCATATTGGACAAATCGTTGCACGTAGGGGATATAATAGAAGTTGACGATAAGGTAGGGCGGGTGTTCGAAATAAAACTTCGGACCACTAGGGCGATTACCCGTGATGATAAGGTAATCATCATTCCCAACCATAAGTTCATTAGCGAAACCATTTACAACTATACCCAAAACCATAAGACTACCCGGGAGGCCGTAATGGTCGGTGTGGCCTATGGCAGTGATGTCACCTTGGTCACTACAATTTTAGAAGAGGTGGCCCAAGAACAGCAAGGGGTACTGAACAGCCCGAAACCCTTTGTGCTCTTCGAGGATTTTGGGGACTCCGCATTGCTATTTTCGTTACAGTTTTATATCAATGACAGTTTCGGTGGTCCAAAAATAAAGAGTGCGATGCGGTATCGCATCGAAGCTAAATTTCGGGAAAACCATATTGTTATTCCGTTCCCCCAAAGAGATGTACACCTATTTCAGCAGAAACCCAGTTCATGATTATACCGTCGCTACAGCGGTCCATGACCGTTTTGTTTCTTTTTTTTGTTTCGTTCTGTTCCTTACAGGGGCAGACGACCGATCTGTTTCGGTTGGAGTATACGGTAATACCCGAAAACCAATTTGGGATACGTACCAACCGTTATCGTGCCGCTGTAAACGTTCCTGTCAAATTAGGGGAAGAACGGTATTTGGTAACGGGAATGGAATACAATCGATACGAGTTCGAGTTCGATGTTGCCCTGCCTTTTGAAGTGCAAACCTTGGAACGTTTACATATTGTCGATTTAAATTTGGGCTATATCTGTAAGATACATCCCGATTGGCGTATGGTCACCATATTGACCCCCCGTCTGGCTTCTAATTTTGAGCGTGGTATCGATAACAACGATTTTTTGATCAACGGTTCCTTACTTTTTTGGAAGGACATGGCATCCAAGGAAAAACCGGAACGCTTGATTTTAGGATTGAGTTTTAACAGTGCCACCGGTTTGCCCTACCCACTTCCCGTAATCAATTACAACAAACGGTTTCACCCGAAATGGTCCTATACTTTGGGAATTCCCCGAATGGATTTCAAATACCACCTGAACGATACCCATGAGTTTCAGTCCGTTCTGTTTCTCGACGGTTATTTTGTCAACATTCAAAACGAAATCGCATTGCCGGACGATATAGTGGGTGCTTCCATTTCCCTATCCGCCCTAGTGGGGGCGGTAGGCTATCAGTATAAATTCAACAAGATGATTTCATTGTATGCCCTTGCTGGCTATTCTATCATACAGGAAGGACTGATCAGGGACGGAAATAGGAATAGGGCGTTTACCCTGAATGACGAAGGAAATTTTTATCTTCGGACAGGATTTAAAATAGCAATTTTTTAAAAAGGGCAACATGTCAAAAATACTGGTTATAGAGGATGAGGCGGCAATTCGAAGGGTATTGGTAAAAATACTTTCCGAGGAGAACGACGCATACACGGTGGAGGAAGCCGAAGACGGTCTCAAAGGTTTGGAAACCATCAAGAACAATGACTATGATTTGGTACTCTGTGATATTAAGATGCCAAAGATGGACGGTGTAGAAGTGTTGGAGGCCGCAAAAAAAATAAAACCGGAAATCCCGTTCATCATGATTTCGGGTCACGGAGATTTGGACACTGCCGTAAATACCATGCGTGCCGGGGCGTTTGACTACATTTCAAAACCGCCCGATTTAAATCGCTTGTTGACCACGGTCCGAAATGCCCTGGATCGAAAGGAATTGGTGGTCGAAAATAAGATCTTAAAGAAAAAGGTAAGTAAGAATTATGAAATGATCGGGGATAGCGATGAAATTACCGCTATTAAGGACATGATCGAAAAAGTGGCACCGACCGATGCACGGGTGCTGATTACCGGTTCCAACGGAACCGGAAAAGAACTGGTAGCTCATTGGTTGCATGAAAAAAGTGCAAGGAGCGGGGCACCGTTTATAGAGGTCAATTGCGCCGCAATACCGTCCGAGCTTATCGAAAGTGAACTTTTTGGCCATGTAAAAGGCGCCTTTACCTCTGCGGTAAAAGATCGTGCCGGAAAATTTGAAGCGGCCAATAAAGGAACCATTTTTTTAGATGAGATCGGCGACATGAGCCTTTCGGCCCAAGCAAAGGTGCTTCGGGCATTGCAGGAAAGTAAGATCAGTAGGGTGGGTTCCGATAAGGATATTAAGGTAAACGTACGGGTCCTCGCAGCCACCAATAAAAACCTTAAAAAGGAAATTGAGGACGGAAAATTTCGGGAAGACCTCTACCATAGGCTGGCCGTAATTTTGATCAAAGTACCCGCGCTCAACGATCGAAGGAACGATATTCCGCTGCTGATCGGCCACTTCTCAAAAAAGATTACTTCCGAACAAGGTATTCCGGACAAGCGTTTTTCTTCCGGTGCCGTAAAATTGTTGCAGGGTTACGATTGGACCGGTAACATTCGGGAACTGCGCAATGTAGTGGAACGGTTGATAATATTGGGCGGAACGGAAGTAACTGAAGCCGATGTAAAACTGTTTGCGAGCAAATAGGTAACGGGCAGTGTTCGGACCGTCATACAAAAGTAGCACCGTAAACGTGGTACCCGTAAATAGGAATCGATCAGTATTCGCATTCACCGATTTGGGACAATGCTGCGGCGGTTATTTTTTTAGTTTTAAGGTTGTAGTATTTTCGCCCTTCGGAGAGGTTGGGCTGTAACAGTTCCTCTTCACATTCCTCATAAATTTCTTGCGCGAATTCCCGGGCCGCTTTACAATCGACGGTAATCACCACTTCGTCCAAACTCACCCGATATTTTTCCAATGCACGATCAATGTTCTTTTTAAGTTCCTCCGAAGGCTGCTCGATTCGTTTTGCTTCTGCCACATCTACGTGTCGCGATCTTAAACTGTCTTTAGCTACATTAGGAAAAGGCGTTTTTCTATCTGCGGCATGCGCGACGATGGCACCAAGACTTTCCTCCGTGTTGAGCAGCGAGCGTTTCAAAAGGTTTTTTGAGTCGGAGATACTTTCTACTTTAGTAGCTTCTTTGAGCAAATGGTTGCTTTCCTCCATGCCTACCGTCGCATGGTCGCAACCACATTCCTTCATATGTTGTTTTGATTTTTCGATTGCATTCAGTGCCTTATAGGCATGATAGCGGGTAAGATTGATATCTTCCTTGGAAAGCGCTTTTTCCGTTTGTGTCTTAATAAAATGGATATTCGATTGCGCGTACTCGCAAGCATCGTTAGGTTTTAACGAGGTCATCAATAATAAAAGAAGAGCGCAACTAAGCGGGTACAGCTCTTTCATGACAGTATTTTACTTTCGATACAATAGGTTTGGCGTATTGCGAATTTAACTAGAAAAGACTTGGATGGCTATTTTTTTCGACGCATGACATCCCCCTTTCGTTTTTTTGGATGAAGCGTTTACAAAGATTGTTGAACTACTGTTTTTTTTAACAATTTGTACCGCTCAACGAGTAAAAAATTCTATATTTCAGTATGGATAAAATAGAAACGGGAGCCTATCGCGTAAAAGAGGGGATACAGTTGTCCAATATGCCCACCCATACCGATTTGGGGATGTCCGATAAAGCGTTGAAAAAGCTACTGGAAAAAATCCGTGAGCCCTTGGGGGATTTTCAGAATACCCTTTATGCACATGGAAAATACAGTGTACTCATTTGTATACAGGGTATGGATACCGCCGGGAAGGACAGCTTGATACGGGAGGTCTTTAAAGACTTTAACGTTCGCGGTATTACGGTGCACAGTTTTAAGGTACCCACGGCTTTGGAACTTGGGCACGATTTTCTTTGGCGGCACTACATTGCGTTGCCTGCCAAAGGGAAGTTCGGGGTTTTTAACCGTACCCATTATGAAAACGTTTTGGTCACCCGGGTGCACCCCGAATATCTGATTGGAGAACACCTGCCCGGTATCGAAAAGGTAGCGGACGTGGATCAGTCGTTCTGGGACCGCCGTTTTGAACAAATCAATGCCTTTGAAAAACATTTGGCCGAAAACGGAACGATTATTATTAAATTTTTTCTAAACCTATCCAAAGAGGAACAGCGAAAACGGCTTTTAAGAAGATTGGAATTAAAGGAGAAAAACTGGAAGTTTTCGCCCGGCGACCTAAAAGAACGGCAGTTGTGGGACAGGTATCAGGAATGTTATCAGGAAGCGATCAACAACACCTCCAAGCCGCACGCCCCCTGGTATGTGTTACCGGCGGATAATAAAAAAGCGGCAAGAGTCATTTTTGCCGAGATCCTTTCAAAAAAGTTGCGGGAATATTCCGATATTAAGGAACCAAGTTTAGACCCTAAAATACAGGCAAACCTGGAAGCATATAAAAAACAGTTGGAAAAAGAAGCGTTATGAAACGAGCATAAACTTTTTTAAGCATACCCTACCGAGATGATTAAAATAAGTTTATGCGAATTACTGAATTTGCAGAAATTTTTAGTTTCTTCATTTCCAGCGGACTACAAAATTTTAAAAAGATGAATAAAGGAATCGTTTTATTGCTGGTCGTAGGTTGGTTCGGAATGGCCAAGGCCCAGACGGAAGATGAAAAACAGTTGAAAATGCTTTTTGATGCCGCACTGACGGAGGGTAAGGCCTACCAATGGCTTGGTCACCTCTCCAATCAGATCGGTGGTCGTTTGTCAGGATCCGTTGAGGCCGAATTGGCGGTGACCTACACTAAAAAACAGATGGATTCACTTGGCCTGGACAAGGTTTGGCTGCAGCCGGTAAAAGTTCCGAAATGGGTACGGGGAAATCCCGAGTTCGCCTATTTAGAAACCGACCCAGGAATAACGACCAATCTGCCCATCTGCGCTCTGGGAGGTTCAGTGGCAACCCCGGCGGGCGGTCTTAAGGCAAATGTGGTCGAGGTACAGGGCATTGAAGAACTGGAACAACTTGGCAAGGACAAGGTGGAAGGGAAAATCGTGTTTTTTAACAGGCCCATGGAACCGACTTTGATCAATACGTTTAGCGCATATTCGGGTTGTGTGGATCAGCGGTATTCGGGAGCCGAAGCAGCGGCCAAGCACGGAGCAGTAGGCGTTATCGTGCGTTCGATGAACCTTCGTATGGACGATTTTCCACACACGGGATCCATGGGCTACGGGGATACTCCCGTAAAAGACCGGATTCCCGCTGCGGCCATAAGTACCAATGGCGCGCAATTTTTGAGTACTACATTGAAGTTAAAACCGAATATCAATTTTTATTTCCGTCAAAATTGCAAGCAACTGGAAGATGTCGATTCGTTCAATGTCATTGGGGAAATAACCGGAAGTGTCCACCCCGAGAAAGTGATGGTCGTTGGCGGGCATTTGGATTCGTGGGACCTTGGGGACGGTTCCCATGACGATGGAGCCGGTTGTGTGCAGAGTATGGAGGTATTGCGCCTCTTGAAAAAGACCGGATACCGACCACGGCACACCATTCGTGCGGTGTTGTTCATGAACGAGGAAAACGGTTTGCGGGGCGGTAACGAATATGCTGCAGTTGCTAAGGACAAAGGAGAAAAACATGTGTTTGCCCTGGAGAGCGATTCGGGAGGCTTTACCCCAAGAGGTTTCACTTTCGATTGTTCCGATGCGGATCTGAAAAAAATACAGAACTGGAAAGGCCTGTTTGAACCGTATTTGCTACACATTTTTGAAAAAGGGTACGGAGGTGCCGATATCAACCCCTTAAAACAAGAGGGTATCGTTTTGGCAGGACTTCGTCCGGATTCGCAGCGGTATTTTGACCACCACCATGCCGAAAACGATACTTTTGAACACATTAACAAACGAGAGCTCGAATTGGGAGCAGCAGCCATGGCCAGTTTGGTATATCTGTTCGACAGTCAAACTTCAACGGCTAAATAGGGCGGGGTAAATACATTGTTACGGCATTTTCCGGTTTTTAAACTCCAATCAAAAAAGGTACCTTTGCCGCTCATAAAAAAAGAGCGATATGCAAGATGGTATTTATGCCAAATTCGACACCACAAAAGGTGAGATTTTGGTGAAACTTACACACGATAAAACCCCTGGAACGGTCGGTAATTTTGTATCCTTGGCCGAAGGGACGAAAAAAAACACGGTAAAATCTGAAGGGGAACCGTATTACGACGGTCTTAAATTTCACCGCGTCATTCCCGATTTTATGATACAGGGAGGATGCCCCCAGGGTACAGGTACCGGAGATGCCGGATACAAATTCGACGATGAGTTCCATCCGGAACTTGTGCACGATGCTCCCGGAGTACTTTCCATGGCCAATGCGGGCCCGGGTACCAATGGCAGTCAATTCTTTATTACCCATATCGCGACCCCTTGGTTGGATAACAAGCATACTGTGTTCGGACATGTGGCCACCGGTCAGGAAATAGTCGATGCTATTGCCCAAAACGATGTTATCGAGCGCTTGGAAATCGTAAGGGTCGGAGAAGAGGCCAAAGCCTGGGATGCCAATGCCGCCTTCGATAGTCTGGCCGCTACAAAAGCAGCTAGGGAAGCCGAAGCGAAAAAACAACAGGCGGCCGAGCTTGACAAAGTAGCTGCAGGTTTCAACGAGACCGCTAGCGGTTTGCGTTACCAGATCATCCAAAAAGGCGATGGCGCCAAAGCGCAGGCAGGAGATAAGGTAGCGGTGCATTACGAAGGATCTTTGTTGAACGGCCAAGTTTTTGACTCTTCGTACAAAAGAAATGAACCTATTGCGTTTCAAGTTGGCGTAGGCCAGGTAATTCCAGGTTGGGACGAAGGCATTATGCTTTTGGAAGTTGGCGATAAGGCGCGTTTTGTAATTCCATCGGATTTGGGATACGGCAGTGCCGGTGCAGGTGGTGTCATACCGCCGAACGCTACCCTCATATTTGATGTAGAATTGATGAAGGTGGGCTAGTCCATCGGAACTTTTAGAATCTTATAAAAAAAGACCTTGGGAAACCAGGGTCTTTTTATGTCCGTTTTGTACGGACCTTCGCAAATAATTGGGTGTTCCGTCAAATTTGAAGGGCAGGCCTTGGAAATTTCTTATCTTGCATAAGTAAACAATCAACCCATTTCCGATATGAAAAATACACTGCACTTTCGTTTATTTATTGTCGTCTTACTGATGTTCGTTTCTTGTTCAAAAGAAGAAACCTACCCTACCGATCAAATTGCTGGGGAACCTTTGGATATGCAAGAGGAACCGTTTTCAAAAACGCAAATCGATGAAATCATTGAAAAGGAACTTTCCGCTAAGGGCGAGTTTAATTGGAATAGCGTTTCCGACAAGGTGCTCTGGAGTGCCGTGAAGCATTCTGAGGAAGTTTTGACTATAGGATATAACGGAGACAATGGTGGTTTTGAGAATAAAAATTCCAGTACTGCCTTGAACGCCAAAAACAACATTATCGAATTGGTTCGGAAATTGGAAGACAAGAACCCGGACGCTACTGAAAAATCCTCCAAAGTATTGTTGTACGATGATGCCACACTGACCCTCATCGATGTAAGGGCCACAAATATGGCCACCATTGCCGAATTGCGCAAAAATAAGGATATACGCTATTTGGAACCCGCCGGATATCCGTTTTTACAACAAACAGCGGAATCGAAATCGGATCTATCCAGCTTGGGCTGCGGATTTGAGGGCGAAGTGGTGCGACAAGAAGACTTTATCCCGATTCTCCCCAATGCCAAAATGCCCTGGAATTTTCCTTTGCACAATATCGATCGGGCTTGGGACTATAGCACTGGGAGCGGTATTACCATTGGTGTTGTCGATACCGGGCTATCGGCGGGGCAGTCGTTGTTGGGAACCGATTTCGGTAATGGGTATTCCAATACGGGAAGAACGATCGAAAGTTATGGGGTATATGTAGATTCTTTCTGGCCATGGTCCACAAAGACCGATGGTCCCGATGATAAGTGCGGTCATGGTACCAGTATGTCGGCAGCGGCTACCGCTCCTCGAAACGATATGGGACTACCGGTGGGGGTCGCCTACAACGCGGACTTGTTGTCCTATAGGGCTGCAAAGGATGTGCTTTTGAACGGTTATCATGAACAAAAAGGCGTGGCCCGTGCCATTACCGAGTTAGGAGCTCGGGATGATTTAAAGATCATTTCCATGTCCATGGGATATGTTTTTTCGGTTGGGCGAATAGCGGACGCGATCCGTTACGCACATGCCCAGGGAAAATTGATTTTTTGCGCAGGTGGTACGTCTACCAGTTTTACCAATTTCGTTGGGGTCATTTTCCCCGCATCTATGAGCGAGACGGTTGCGGTAACGGGAGTACGGGAACAAAACAGCTATAACGAATGCGAAGTATGCCATAAGGGCTCTGCCATCGATTTCACCATGATTATGGAGCGTGCTTCAGGGGAACATGTACCTACCTTGGGCTATTACAATGCAGAGGAGGACTATGTGGGAGGTTCTTCCGTGGCAACGGCAAGTGCGGCCGGTATCGCTGCGCTGGTTTGGTCGCGCAATCCCGAATGGTCGCGCGAGGCGGTATTGGACAAAATGATCAGGGCTGCGGACCTATATCCGAACCGGGACAGCGATTATGGTTGGGGCAATTTGGATGCGCTGAAGGCCGTACAATAAAAGGATCCAGAGGCGTGATGTCGTTTTTCATTGAGAAAAGGCATCGCGCTTTTCTTATAATGGGACGCCTAATCTTGATTTTTGGAGGAATCCACAGGAGTTTCTACGCTGACGACCAGAAGAACAAGATTGATAACAATCAATAAGAATAGAATAGCGAAAAAAGTAATCATGAGGTAGTAGGAGTCTTTTTTTTACGTCGTCTAGTATAATAACAACGCGCTATAAGAAAACCCTACCCGTAAAATTTAGAAGTTTTCTACCTCCACCGAACTGTACTTCATAAGAAGAATATTCAATAGTACAAGTGCGGCAAGAATTCCAAAAATGTAGAACATATCTTAGGTTTAAAAGCTCGAAAATAAGAATTGTTTAATAATTAACGCGTAAAAATGCGAATTATTGTATCTGCTTTGAACAAAAGTATAGGAACTGCAACGTTTTGGGTAATACGATAAGGGCAACTTGTTCCTATAATTTAACCAATTTTCCGTATCAACTAAAAAAAGGGTAGTGTAGCAGCAGTTTTTATGAAAACTCTCAGGGGTTTGGGTGTTTTAAAATGATAATTCCCCACTATCCTTTAGAAACTCGCTTTGGCATTAGTTTTTATGGTCGTTGATGGTAAGTAACAAGAGACCGATATTGGCAATCACTAGGGCAATAAGAATTATAAAGAAAGTCACCATCCAAGATCTTGTGTTTTTCATCGACATTAGGAACACCTTGCAATGTTTTCGTTTCCTTGAGGAAATCACCTAGTACTCCCTTATTTTACCATTTTTAGTTGACGTAAAATGATTTCATAAGGTCGCAAAAGTTGCTTTTCGAAGTTTCAAACAAACTGGTTGAAACGAGGTCAGTAAAGGCGAATAGCGTGCTTTATGTCGATTCTGTTTAAGATAAGACGTGAAATTTCGTTATGGTTGCGTAAAAAGTTAAACAAATTTCAGTGGTCGCAGCGGTTGGTTGAAAGGATACGCTTTACCGCATGACTTTTCTTCGAGTACTCGGAGTTACTGATCTTCATCCATTCTGCAGTCGCACTTGGCAGTTCGTTATTTTAATGGATTACAAAATAGCTTACTACCAACTGTCCTAATGCAATGATGAAAGAGAATTCGATTCTTTTTCCATAAACCGGTGCATTTTAGGTGCATAATAGGTTGGTTTCGATACTTATGGGGTCAAAAAAAAGACCCCTACTTGTGTAGAGGTCTTGTATCAAAAAAGTTTATACGTGCCTAGTCAACAACTTTCACATTTACCGCGTTTAATCCTTTTTTTCCTTGTTGTAGCTCAAATTCTACAACGTCACCTTCGCGTATTTCATCGATTAAACCTGAAATGTGTACAAAGTGATCTTCGCTTGAACCATCTTCAGTGATAAAACCATAACCTTTGGAATCATTGAAGAATTTTACTGTTCCTTTACCCATAATAAAAAATTAAAAAATTATAAATTAAAACGCGAAGATATGATTTAATTTTTTAACACTGCATATTTTGGTAATCTTATCTTTGGTTCGTTTCGTACGATGGTTTAAAAAGAATGCTTTGAAAAAAATGCCAACATTCGAAATCCGATTGGGAACACCTTTTTTACAAGCCTCGTCGCCGATATTCAAATGCTTATTGATTTGAATCGCGGTGGTAAAATATCGTGCCCGATACTACCTTGTTTCGGTACGTATGAAACATAAACAAAAAGGCCCCGTTCTGGGGCCTTTGGTAATTACTATGCTGTTGGATCTGGTGTCATCCTAAGATAGGGTTTTACTTCTTCTACACCCTTTTCAAAAATCTCTTTCGCCTTATCCGTCGGTATGGCCGGACTGACCACCACATCCTGACCGGACTCCCAGTTCGCCGGTGTCGCCACTTTATGGTAGGCCGTAAGTTGTAAAGAATCGATTACGCGCAGCAACTCATAAAAATTCCGGCCTGTGGAGGCAGGATAGGTAAGGATCAGTTTTACCGTTTTGTCGGGAGCGATGATAAATACCGAACGAACGGTAAGGTTGTTATCCGCATTCGGGTGTATCATATCGTACGAACCACTTACCTTTTTGTCCTCATCCGCAATGATGGGGAAGTTTACGGTGGTGTTCTGCACTTCGTTGATATCCTTGATCCATTCGGCATGGGAAGCGGCGCCATCGACGCTCAAGGCGAGCATTTTTACATTTCTTTTATCAAATTCTCCTTTGAACTTTGCGGCCGTACCCAATTCGGTAGTACATACCGGGGTAAAATCGGCAGGATGTGAAAACAGGATACCCCAACCGTCGCCGAGATATTCATATAAATTTACAGTTCCCATAGAACTGTCCGCTGTAAAATCGGGGGCTTTATCGCCTAATCGTATTGTTGCCATTTGACACGTTTTAAATTAAATAGTTTGAACTCTATAAAATTAGTAGATTATATAGGAATACCCTATCAAGGGCCGTAAAAAAGTGTTTAAGTTTAGTACTTTTATGATATGGATAACATTTCTCTAGAAAAATTAAGATACCCGATAGGAAAATTTAACGCTCCCGAGCAAATCGATGCCACCATGCTCGCCAAATGGATAGAAATCTTGGAAACCTTACCAAAGCGTTTGGAAGATATGGTTACACCGCTAAGCGAAGCACAATTGGATACGCCGTATCGCTCTGATGGTTGGACGGTTCGGCAAGTGGTACACCATGTATCGGATAGCCACCACCATAGCTATATCCGGTTTAAATGGGGGATGACCGAGAATGCACCGGTAATAAAACCCTATCTGGAAAAGGAGTGGTCGAATCTTTTCGATGCCAAAACGGCGCCAATAGCACTTTCGCTAGCGCATTTGACGGCCGTGCATGCCAAACTGGTGTATTTTTTAAAAGGGCTTTCTAGTGCGGAGTTAGAGCGGACCTTTATACACCCGGAAGGAAACGTGGAAACTACTTTGGCGGTCAATATTGGAAGATACGCATGGCATGGCAGTCATCATTTCGCCCATATCGCGGAACTCCTGAAGCGGAGAGGGTGGTAGTTTTACGGCCAAACCCTTACTTTGGTCAGTGAAGGGATTTAACGTTTTTAGCGGGTGCCAGGGCTACGAATCTTCGACAAGTTCTTGGTCCAATATGTCGGCCGGTAATTTTTATGGATTATAAAATCTAATACCGCCAACTGTTTACCGCTACTTTGACTCACTATTAAGACAGTGTTATCCTTTTCCAATAAACCGATGCATTTTGAATAGATCGCGGTTTCGTCCATTCTTTTAAACGATATATGGAAAATACAAAGGGGTTCAATTTCAAATGCCGATACTAGGTTTCGGGCTATTGTCGACTACATGGATCCCGGATAAGATTCCCGTTAAGGATACAATATCATGTGGTTTATAAACCAAAGGCACTTGTAGCTATTAGGTCTTTCGACACCTTTGAACACGGTGGGCCTACCGCCATTTAATATTGCAACCGATACTCGGTTTCTGATTTTCGGAAATCGGTCTTCCATCTAAAAGGGCATCCATTGCCCCGCTTAGGTCAGCCCCTGAAAGGGGTAAACCATTTCCCGGTCTGGAGTCGTCAAGCTGCCCCCGGTATACCAACTTCTGGGAACCGTCAAAAAGGTAGCTGTCCGGGGTACAGGCCGCATCATACGCCTTGGCGACCTCTTGAGAGGCATCATATAAATATGGAAAGGAATACCCCTCCTTCAGAGCCGTCGCCTTCATCAAGTCCGGAGCGTCTTGGGGATAGTTATCAATATCGTTGCTCGATATCGCGACAAAGGCAATTCCTTTCGCCTGATATGTTTTGGCCAACGAACTGAGCAATGGGTTCACATGGATAACAAAGGGGCAGTGATTGCATATAAACAGCACCACCGTTCCCTTCTCTCCCTTACAGTCATCAAGTGTCATTATCGTGTCGGAAACCGTATCGGGTAGTTGAAATGCAGGTGCTTGGGTGTCTAAGGGCAACATATTGCTGGGCGTTCTTGCCATATCTTCGCTGTTTTTATGGTAAAGTTAATGGATTCGAAGGTTTTTTCCGATAGCTGTGGATTTTCAAATATCGGGAGGGGATATCGCCACAGGGAAAGACCATTAAAAAGGGAACACGTTAGCGTGGCGTACCGAATGGTCAGGAAGTGTAAAAGTATGGGACTTATACAGTATCTTGAGGTCTTGTATAAGACCAATAACATTAAATCGTTCATCATTGCTATGGGAGTACCAAATACCGCCCTTTTTCTTTTTTGCACCTTCACCTGGTGTAGGGCAGGGGGAATGGCTTTTCCTGGTGCCTTTTGGGGAACATGGCATTTAAATTTTGGGCCGATACGTTTTACAATCCGGGACAGGTTGCCCACAAAAACATAGCAATTGAGGGGATTGGCCTATGGAATAATAAAAATATGGATTCGGTGTGCACTGTTTTGCTATTATGGTAAAATTCGCCGTGTAGGGGTCGGTAATGTACCAAAGAGCGGAGCGGTACTCTTATTGCCCAACCACCAAAATGCCTTGATGGATGTGCTTTTATTGGCGGTATACTGTGGCAGAAAGCCCTATTTTTTAACACGGTCGGATGTTTTTGCACATCCCTTGTTAAAACGATTTTTCACCTATTTGCAGATGCTTCCCATTTACCGTTTGCGAAATGGCAGCGCGGCCCTGCAAAAAAATTATGCCGTTTTTGAAAGCTGTGCCGACCTTTTAAAGAAGGATAGTGCAATCCTGCTTTTTCCCGAGGCTAATCACGATTTAAGAAGAAGGGTGCGTCCGCTCAGCAAAGGCTATGCCCGAATCATCCATACGGCAATCGGGAACACTCCCGATCTGAAGATCACTATCGTTCCCATAGGGCTCAATTACAGGAACGGAACGCATTTTCCCGACCGGGTATCCCTTTACTTTGGTAAACCCATTGCGGTAAACGGGGATGGGGATGATGCTTTTCTTCCCGAAAATGCCCGAAAGCTTACGGAACTATTGGCCGCCCGTATGAAAACCATAACGACCCATATCGACGATACGGACAGTTATGAACAAATCGTTTCACGATTGCATGGCAAAGGGGTGGATTTTTTAGATCCGGTATCCGTAAACAAAGTTATTGCCAACTTGGATGGCCCGGAAGAGGGGACCCGCCCAAACCGTATTTTAAAAGGTGCCCAACTTTTTTTGAAGCCTGTTTTTGTGCTCTTGAACCTGCCGGTGGTACTCGTGTGGTGGGCATTTGTAAAGCCACGAATATGGGAGCCCGAGTTTACGGCGACGCTCCGTTTTGCCTATGGCCTTTTTGCGCTTCCGATATACCTTATCATGTTGTTTTTCCTTGTAACCATATGGGCAAGTGCCTTATGGGCCGTGGTTGTGATCGGGTTTCTTTTCTTGTTCGATTTCGGATATGTAAAACTGTTTTAAGGGGCGCTGTCAAGAGGGCCAAGAATCGGTCTGTTTTTGATTCTGGCATCGGGGAGTATCGGCTACGGGCGCGCATATCCTATCGTCCTCGGCGACATTTGAAATTTTAAGGTAGAAATGGTATTACATCATGTTTCCAAAAAATATGGCATTCATAAGCAGCTTATTGGTGCCGTACCAAAAACCCCTGAAGTTGGTGTTGTCGGTAAAGGCGATAACTTTTCCGCTGCCCAGCCTTTGAACTTGGAACGGAACGCTATTCTTGATCAATTGTTGGTTTTCCTCCGAGATATAGCCGCTCAATAAAGGCTTGCCGGTGTATTGAATGGGGTTGTCATAGCTGTCCTTTGCTGGGGCCATGTAAATATTGGTATTCCGAAACAACGGTAGTTTGTTGTTCTTATACCCGTAGTTTATGGGGTGCGACCGATCGATGTTCGCTTCAAAAATAGCACCTCCGGTGACCTGGGCACCTTTAAAATCCCGTTTTTGCTCAAAAGAGATATTCTTAGCGGTCAAGGTATCCCTTTTAAATTCGAGGTCCATGAATTTGTTTTTATGGAACCATTCCACGGTATTGCGATATCCGACAAGGGTACCGCCCTGTTTTACCCAAGCTTTCAATTTTGTGGTCGTTGCTTTGTTCAAGGTGCCATCGCCCCAAAAACTTGGAAGTACGATATCGGTATAGGCATCCAAATCGACCCCAGAAATATAGGAAAGGTCGATTTTGGTAATGTTCATATCGTATCGGGTATCCAGTAAATGCCAAATTTCACCGGCATCATAAGAGCGGATCCCGTCTCCGACGAGCATGGCCACTTTTGGTTTTTTTATTGCCTCAAAATCATTGCTTCCCAAATCGATGCCCTGGGTGGCTCCCGTTTCCGTTGCGGTAATTTGAATGTTGCTTTCCGCGGCAATTTGGCCGAGCAGTTCATATAAGGCATCCGAATTCAGCTTTTGATTTTGTACGGGTACCATGATCGTTCCATAATCATAGTCCTTGCCCCCTAAGCGAAACTGAGATCGGGCGACCTTTGCACGGACTCCTTTTCGCAACAATGCCTGTAGCGCTTTTGGGGTGTAGTATTCGTGCCACTCGAACAGATAGGCGTAATCGCTTTTTGCATTTACGCGGCCTTTCGGTTGTTTAAGTTCGGTCACTAAAGGCCCTACTTGCTTTAAGCTGGCCAGTTCCGTATGGTCCACGTTAAAGGATAGGGGGAATGTCCAGGCCGATACGTCATAAAAGATACTATCGGTAAAAGTGGTGCGTTTTTCGAACATGGCACGGAGCAATCGCGGATTTTTTTGGTCCATCGGTACGATGTAACTTTTCCCTTGTTCATACTTTTTTCCGTTAAGGGTAAGCGGTTGTGCCAGTTCGTGAAATCGGATGTTGTGCCGATTTAGGATTTCGGCAAGGTGCCATGTTTTGGAAGCATCTTTTGCATCGCCAAAAAGAATCGCTTTGCCCTTGTTTTTGGCGCTTTCTTTACGGAGTTCCGAATAGTAATCACTTTGATATCGCAGGATTTTGACCCGCATGGCGTTGGCGGCGGTAATGGTAGAAACCGCGGTCGTAAATTGATTTCGGATGGTAAACGGGAAGGTAAGTAGTCCATTTTCGCTTTGTTGAACATGGCCTCTAGAGCTGCCCTGTTCAAAAAGGATACCGATACAGCCGTTTACATCGGGAAAGGTAGATCCCTTTCCGTAATAATAGTCATCAAAATTTTCCTCGGAATAATACAATGACCCTATGGCATCCAACGCTTTGGCATGGTAGGTTCCTATTTCTGCGGTGAGTTCCTGATTGCGTTTTGGCGTCAATGGATGCACTCTGCTCGGTTCTCCCGGTTGAAAGAAAAAGGTGGAATTGGTTCCCATTTCATGATGGTCCGTTAAAATGTTCGGCATCCATTGATGGAACGATCGTATCCGGGCCCTGCTTTCCGGCAGTTGCACCGGTAACCAATCGCGGTTCATATCGAACCAATAATGATTGGTGCGGCCACCCGGCCATACCTCTTGGTACTCCCTATCGTTGTTGTCGGGATTGAGCCGATTACTGCTCCGATTGGTATTCGCCCAATAGGCGAAACGTTGCAGGCCATCGGGATTGTAGGAGGGGTCCATTAAGATCACCGTATTTTTTAATATCGCATCGATTTCCGGGCCTTGCGCAGCGGCAAGGTAATAGGCATAGGCCAAACCGGCATTGGCACCACTGGGCTCGTTACCATGGATGGAAAAACCCTGGTACACCACAATGGGCATATTTTCAAGATTGGCATCCGGGACTTTTTTTTCGGTCAGACCCATATGTTGGATGCGAATGTCCTCAATTTTGTTATGGTTTTCAGGGCTTGTAATGGTGAGTAGCAGTAGCGGTCGGCCTTCAAAAGTTGCCCCGCGGTTCTCAATGGTAATACGATCGCTGACGGCGGCCAAGCGTTGCATGTAAAACTGGAGCTTATCATGGGTTACGTGCCATTCTCCCACTTCGTGCCCGATAACCTCTTTTGGTGTAGGGATCTTATCGTCATAAGTAACGCCCTGGGGTAGGTAATAGGATAGATCGGTTTGGTTTTGCGCAAACGATTGGAAGCCCAATAAAAAGATAAGGCCGATAAATAAATTGTTTTTCATTCGTTGTATGGATAAATGTCCTTATACTATTAGCTCCCTGCCCAAATTGAAAAAACGGCTTTTGAAGGAAGCCGTTTCTGAAAAATTTAAAAAAAAGATGGACTAGATATCGTCAAAGTCGATATCCGTAAAACTATCCGTTGGGGTAACTTCGCTACCCGTATCTTCGGAAGGTTCGTTTTCTTCTTTTTTATAGTCTTTCTGATGGCGTTCCGAAATGACCTCGGTCCCTTTTTCGGCTATAATGTAATCCATCATTTCACCTACATGTTCGCGAAACGATTCAAAGTCTTCTTTATAAAGGTATATTTTATGCTTCTTATAGTGAAAAGAGCCATCCTCGTGCGTGAACTTTTTACTTTCGGTAATGGTGAGATAGTAATCGCCTGCCTTGGTGCTTCTTACATCAAAAAAATACGTTCTCCTTCCAGCTCTTAAAACCTTGGAATAAATTTCTTCCTGCTCATCTGTGTGTCTTTCGCCCATGTTATGAAGTGTCTAGTTATTGGATTAGTGTTATTCTTTCAAAAATGAAAAAAAAAAGCGTATCCAACAACAATTTTTCAGTTTTCTTTCTCGGACAGTTGGTTGCGGTAAAGCTCTTGGTAGTAGCCATCTATGGCGTTCAATTCGTCATGGGTACCCTGTTGGATGAGCTTTCCATCTTCCAACACCAAAATTTGGTCGGCATTTTTGGCCGAGGAAACCCTATGGCTTACAATTAATGTAGTTCTATTCTGAGATGCCTTTTTCAGGTTGTTCAATATTTCCTCCTCGGTTTCGGTATCTACTGCGGACAGGCAATCGTCAAAAAGATAGATGTTTGGGTCCTTTAATAAGGCACGTGCTATCGATACCCTTTGTTTTTGACCGCCACTTAGGGTAATTCCCCTTTCTCCCAGTACGGTATCGTATGATTTGGAAAAACCGATAATATTTTCATGTACTACGGCATCTTTTGCTTTTGAAACGACATCCTCATCAGTGGCCTCGTTTTTGCCGAACTTAATGTTGTTTCGAATGGTATCGGAAAATAGAAAGGCATCTTGCGGAACGGTCCCGATTCCTTCCCGTAGACTGGTAAGGTTCAATTCCCTTATCGGAACATCGTCGATCAGAACCGCTCCCGAACTTACGTCGTACAAACGGGTTATCAGTTCCAGAACGGTCGATTTTCCCGAGCCCGTTTTCCCTAAAATGGCTACGGTTTCGCCTTTGTTGATCGTAAACGAAAGGTTTTGCAAGGCCGTAATTTCGGTATCTTCATAAGTGAAGGACACATTATCAAAACGGATCTTCCCCTGTATCGGGGTTTTTTCTACGACCTGATTTTGTATTTCAGGTTCTTCCTTTAAAAACATATTGATCCTTGCTTGGGAAGCCTCGGCCCTTTGTACGATGGAGGTCAGCCATCCGACAATGGCCACGGGCCAAGTGAGCATGTTCACGTAAAGGATAAACTCGGCAATGATGCCTATCGATTCAATTTCGCCGTTCATGTATTGAAGGCCACCGATGTAGATGACAAAAATATTGCTGATACCGATCATCAAAATCATCAATGGGAAGAACCAGGCATCTACCTTTGCCAGATTGATACTTTTTGTTTTTCCCTCAATGGCCAAATCGGTCGCCTCGTCGTGGATCTTGGGTTCCAGACCGTAGGCCTTGATTACCGCAACGCCAGAAAAAGACTCTTGGGTAAAGGTGGAAAATTTCGAAAGAAACTCCTGTACCTTGGTACTTCTCCGATGGATAATTTTACTGATTTTATAGATCAAAAACGATAAGATCGGAAAAGGGGCGATGGTATAGAGGGCAATGGTAGGGGCCTTTATGAACATGAGGGGGATCAAACAGGCAAAAAGCGTTAGGGCGTTCATGCCGTACATGATGGCGGGGCCTGCATACATTCGAACCTGATTGACGTCCTCGCTGATCCGGTTCATTAAATCGCCCGTTCGATTTTTTTTATAAAAATTGAGGCTGAGCCGTTGGTAATGATCGAACACTTCATTTTTAAGGTCATATTCGATATAACGGGAAACGTTTATAATGGTCTGTCGCATCAAAAATGTGAACAGTCCCGATAACAATGCCGTTGCCAGAATAATTAAAATGTATTGAAGCAAAAGTTCCCTTGCCTCCGTTTCCTGAATGGTATCGGCCGCAAAGCCTTCGATGACCTCTATCGACTTTTTTACGTAAGAGGGCATTACCAAGGAAAAAATACGGGCAATGATCGTGATGAGTACTCCCACCAATAACTTTAACCAATATTTTTTGAAGTATTTGTTAAGATGCTTGAGTTCTTTCATGTACTGGTACCGGAAATCTTTTTAAGGGAGTTTTCGGGTCGCCGAACTTTTGGTGGTTTAACGGTCCCAAAAAGCCGTAAAGATAGCGGCGTTCCGCTTAGCTAACAAATTTAGGTTGCAAAGAAAACCTTAATATCTGCTGACATACCTTTCCGTAACGCAACAAGGGTATCGCGCAGGTGCTGATAAAAAGGTCATAGGGGGTTCCATATTTAAGGCGTTGCAAACGGTGCGGTATTGGAAATAGATTCCTATTTTTGCAGGCTTAAACGAACAGGTATTTTAAAAGTTCTTTAGCATGTTAACAAGAAGACATATTCGGGTAAAGGTGATGCAATGTATCTACGCGTTGACCCAATCAAAGGACGATTCGTTGCAGAAACAGGAAACTTTTCTGAAAGCGAGCATTGAAAATATGTACACGCTCTACCTGTTAATGCTCAGTTTGTTTATAGAACTGCATGCCATGGCAAAAGACCGGCAAGCGCGCTCCGCTAAAAATTATATTTCGGAAGGCAAGGACGCCTATCCCGATCCCAAAAAGTTTGTGGAGAACCAGTTGCTGCGCCAACTCGTTGAAAACGATGCGTTACGTAACGAGATCGAGGGTCGAAAATTAAAAAATTGGTATTTGAACGAGGAGTATGTTCGGCTGATCTACAAGGCGGTCACCGAAAGCGAGGCATATCGTACTTACATGGGTTCGCCAAAAAAATCATATGAAACCGATAAGGAACTCATCGTTACCCTTTTTAGGGAAGTCATCGCCCCGAACGAAAAAATATACGAGTATTTTGAAGACGATAAGTTGACATGGGTCGATGATTTTCCCATAGTGAACACCTTTTTGGTAAAACGGTTCAAAAAGGCAAAATTGACGGAGGAAGATTCCTTTTTCCTTCCGGCATTGCTAAAAGATGAGGAAGATATGGTATTTGCGAGGGACTTATTGACCAAAACCCTTTTGAACAATGAAAAATGGGAAAAGGAAATCGAGGGCAAAACGCCCAATTGGGATAAGGAACGCATCGCCGAGATCGATGCGGTGTTATTGAAAATGGCCATTTGTGAGTTGCTCAACTTTCCATCCATTCCCGAAAAGGTAACCATTAACGAATTTTTGGAAATCGCCAAGGAATATTCCACTCCCAAGAGTAGCATTTTCATTAACGGAATTCTGGATAAATTGGTTAAGGAGTATCGAAAGGATGGCAAACTCAACAAAATGGGTAGGGGCCTGCTGTAGTGCGTTATCCCGTATTTTTTGGTTTCGGCCGATAACCTATGCAGTCCTGTTTTGATTTCTAATGCTGGTTTTCGAGTGGTTTAAAGCGGGCAGTTTTTGCATCCATGAGGTTGATATGGGAAAAGTTTAACCGACTGCTAAAAATAATTTAATTAATTTTGGCGCCGATATCATAATAAAGCAATAAGGTGCTTCGTTACCTTATAGTGCATGTTTACAAAGGCTAATCGATAAACGGCACGCGAAAATAGTAACAAAAAAGTAAAAAGATGAAAAGAGTTTTTTTGGCTTTTGGAGCCATCGCCATGTTAAGTTTAACTTCTTGTAAGGAAAACGCAGCCAGTAAAATTAATACGGCCAATGTTTCGGATGCTGCCGAAAGGGACGAAGCCGCAAAGTTGGTGCCTGTAATGACTTTTGACAAACAGGAACACGATTTTGGTACAATCGATCAAGGAACCCCGCAAGAAACGGTTTTTGCATTTACCAATACCGGTAACGGCCCGTTGATCATTACCGACGCTAAAAGTAGCTGTGGTTGTACGATACCCGAATATCCAAAGAACAAGGCCATCGCTCCGGGAGAAAAAGGAGAGATGATCGTAAAGTTCAACGGATCCGGCCAAAACCAGGTGACCAAGACCGTTACCGTTACGGCCAATACCGAAAAGGGTTCGGAGCTAATTCGTATCAAAGCTTTTGTAAACCCGAAGAACGGAGGGCCACAAGCAGCAGGACCAACAGTGGTCGAATAGACAAACCAACTATAGAACAGTTATATGGAACAGATTGGGCAGTTTGCGCCGATGATTTTAATTTTTGTGGTAGCGTATTTTTTTATGATCCGCCCACAAATGAAACGACAGAAGGACGAACGAAAGTTTGCTTCCGCGCTTAAAAAGGGCGACCGTGTCATTACCAAAAGCGGGCTTCATGGAAAAATAATGGAACTCAACGATAAAGATACCTCCTGTGTTCTGGAAACCATGGCAGGGAAGTTAAAGTTCGATCGCTCCGCTATTTCGATGGAGATGAGCAAAAAACTAAATGCACCTGCGGTCGTTAAAAAATAAGCCGTCGTTATACTATAAAATAGAAGCGCTTGTGCACTGGCACAGGCGCTTTTTTTGTTCAAACATACTGTACATTTCAAGCCTAAAATGGTATAAGGAAGTGCAATATCGAAAGGGCCGGGGGGGCGTATAAAAAAAGGAAGTCCATATTGTGCAGCGATGCCCATGTCCGGGATAAGGGTTTCGCCATGGACAACCGACTGGAACACCGCACTCTAAAAAGGGCCATTAAATAAAGGGCAAGGGACGGTACCTCCCATATACCATTGGTGAACTGGACATATATCAGGGTCAAAAAATGGCGGAACAACGACCACTGCGGCCTGTCGGCCAAATACCTTGAGGGGTACTTGGACCGGTTCTGGGACGGGGCCGGTTGAAAAACAACAGGGACCAGCACGGGGATTTTGTGCTGAAAACCGAGAATAACAGTGCCGCATACGAAAGGTACGGCAATGTCCACGATAGGGAGCAACATCCAATAGCAACGCCAACCTAAACTAGAACCTTTTGAATCTAAATCGATATCTTTAAGGTTAAAAACGGACCGAACATGAATACACGAAGAGCGTTTATAAAACAAAGTGGTTTGGTTTTGGCCGGTACTGCGGCATCGTCATTTTTTTCAATGGAACTGTTGGCACAAATGCGAAGACCGGTCAGTCCCAACGACCATATTCAGGTGGGAGTTATCGGTTGCAAGGGAATGGGTTTCTCGGATTTGTCTTCCATGTTGAAAATGAACGAGATTACCGTGGTGGCAATTTGTGATGTCGACGAGACCGTATTAGAAGAACGCCTTTCAGATCTTCAAAAAGCGGGCATTAAGAAAAAACCAAAACAATACAAGGATTACCGTAAGTTATTGGCCGATAAAGACGTGGATGTAGTCATTATTGGTTCTCCCGATCATTGGCATTGTCTTATGTTGACCGATGCGCTAAAGGCGGATAAGGATGTGTACTGCGAGAAGCCCATTGCCAATTCCATTGAAGAGGCAGATATCATGCTGGCATTGACGAACACGAGCGATCGCATTGTTCAAATTGGACAATGGCAAAGGAGTCAACCACATTTTGTAGATGCGATAAATTTTGTACACTCGGGAGCGTTAGGTGAGATCAGACTGGCCAAGGCCTGGGCGTACCAAGGTTGGATGAAGCCCGTGCCGGTACTTCCTAACGCTCCGGTACCCAAAGGTGTGGATTATGACATGTGGTTGGGACCTGCTCCAAAAGTACCGTTTAATGCCAATCGGTTTCATTTTAATTTTCGATGGTTCTGGGATTATGCCGGTGGCTTAATGACGGATTGGGGCGTTCATTTGATAGACTATGCGCTCTATGGAATGAAAGCGGCTACACCTTTATCCGTAATGGCCCTAGGAGGAAAATTTGCCTATCCGGATGATGCCTCGGAAACACCGGACACTTTGCAAACTGTTTTTGAATATAAAGATTTTTCCATCTTATGGGAACATGCCACAGGTATTGATGGGGGCAACTATGGGCGAAACCATGGTATCGCATTTATCGGAAACAACGGTACTTTGGTACTGGATAGGAACGGGTGGGAAGTCATTCCAGAAAAGGAGTTCCTTGGCTGGGGTGAGGAAAGACCCGCAAAGATGGATGCCGTGCCTTTAAAACAGGGAGAAGGAAGCGGCCTCGATCTGCATACCCGAAATTTTATAGATGCCGTCAAAAGTCGCAATGCAACAATTTTGAACGCTCCTATTCAAGTGGGCTACCAAGCCGCGTTGGTATCGCATATGGGGAATGTTGCCTATAAAACCGGAAACCGAGTGTATTGGAATGCGGAGGAACATTGTTTCAAGCAAGCGGAAGCCAACGCTTTAATGACCACCACCTATCACAATGGGTGGAAAATGCCAAAAATGTAATTGCTGTCACCCGAAAGTAAGGTAGGGTTATCGCTAAGGGTCACTTTTACGATATAACGTATTCAGTGCTTTACCAGCTTTGATCAAGGGCAGTATTTTTTTCAAACGCATTTCCTTGGTCGTCTCACGCTTTGCCGAGCGAATGTATTCGGAATAGTCTCTTTGCTGAAACGGGGAAAGCGTATCAAATGCTTTTTTAATGTCGGCCGATTTGGAGAAAACAGCGGCCAATTCCTGCGGAACGACTACTTTTGGCGCTGTCTTTTTCTTTGGGATCAGCTTAACGCCCTTTTTTTCGTTTTCAATGGCTTCCGTAACGTAGGCCAATACCGCCATGGTATCTATTGCGTTCGGCTCGTGAAACTTCCAAATACGCATGGCCTGGGTCTTTCCTTCCTGGGCATTGGAGAGCACTTGTTTTTTATCGCTTAAAAAAGCACCATTAAAGAACCAGATACAAAAATGCTTTTTAAACCGGCAAATGGACAACACATTTTTACCGTTGTAGGTATACGTAGGATACAACCACTTATAGGTTTCACTGAGCTCGGTCTTAAGAACGACTTCCCGTAATTGTTGGATACCCGCTTTAAACGGATGTTCCTCTTCAAAATACGCCGCTACCTTTTCAGAAATTTCCATGGTAATGCATCAGCCTGATAAAAATACCAAAAAAAAAGTTTTGCCCCTATGCTTGTTTTTGGGTCGCCGTCAGCTCACAAATTTTAACGATAACCTCCACCGCTTTTTGCATACTTTCTACGGGTACATATTCATATTTCCCGTGAAAATTATGTCCCCCCGCAAAAATATTGGGACAGGGCAGTCCCATAAAGCTGAGCTGCGAGCCGTCCGTTCCCCCTCTAATGGGTTTGATAATGGGGGTAATGCCCAAGGCTTCCATGGCCTGTTTTGCGGTTTCAACGATATGAAATACCGGAGCGATCTTTTCCCGCATGTTTTTATATTGATCGGTAATGGTTATCGCAATACAATCGTTGTAAAGCGAGTTCAATTTTACGGTAACATCAAGGAGCAGCTGTTTTCTTTTTTCAAACTGCTCCAGATCATGATCGCGGATGATCAATTCGAACGTGGCCTCCTCAATACTTCCCTGCATGCTGTGAATATGAAAAAAACCTTCCCTTCCAGCGGTGTTCTGAGGGGTTTCCTCAATGGGCAAGATCCACATGAACTCGTTCGCGATGCTTATAGCGTTTACCATTTTTCCTTTGGCATAACCCGGGTGAACGCTTTTTCCCCGAATACTGACTTTGGCCGAAGCGGCATTGAAATTTTCATATTCCAGTTCCCCTATCTGGCTCCCGTCCATGGTGTAGGCCCAATCGGCTCCGAACTTGGTTACATCAAAAAGATGCGCACCCCTGCCGATCTCCTCGTCAGGAGTAAAACCGACCCTGATGGTTCCGTGGGGAATCTCCGGATGTTGGATGAGGTACTCCATGGCACATATAATTTCGGTAATGCCCGCCTTGTCATCGGCTCCCAATAAAGTGGTGCCATCGGTAACGATAAGGGTCTGCCCGGTATACAATAAAAGGTCCTCAAAGTAGTCCGGGGAAAGCACGATATTTTTGTCTTTGTGCAGTAGGATGTCCTTGCCGTCATAGTTCTCAATGATGTTGGGACGTACATTGGTGCTTGAAAAATCGGGTGAGGTATCGTAATGTGAGATAAAACCGATTACCGGAACCTCCTTTTCGATGTTACTGGGCAAGGTGGCCATAATGTATCCATTATCGTCAATGGTCACCGCTTCCATTCCGATATGGGTGAGTTCGTCGACCAACAGATCGGCAAGTACCCACTGTTTTTCCGTACTGGGAGTAGTGGTCGAATTTGGATCGCTCTGTGTATCTATGGTAACATAGGAAAGAAATCGGTCGATAAGTTTTTGCATGTGTTCAAGTTAAAACAATGTTACTATTTTCAAAAATACAGTTCCATCTTTAATTAGGGCAAAAGGGTTATCAAAAAAGCAACTGGCACCAATATAAATACTACTAATGAAAAGGATAGCGTTTTGAATTCGTACGCGACTTGACCTAATTAAAGACTACCAACGGTTGTAAATAACTTATGGACAAAACTTTTTTTAAGGGTCCGAAGGTGAAATCACTCTATTTTAAAACAACTTTCCAATATTGAAGATTTTTATGAATATGTTGTTAAGAAAAAGATTATATTCATCGAATGGACGGCCAAATTAACATGAAACGGTACAATCCATGAGACAACTTAAAATAGAACAATATGAAGAAAAAAAACATGCTGTTACCTTTGGTAATGGCTTTACTAGCTGTAGCGAATGCCTGGTCTTATGGCGAGAATACGGTGCCAAAACATCTTTCTAATGAGTACTCCATCGTTGGGAATATGGCATTTCAAGAAGAGGTGAGTGGCGTTGTGACTGATGAGGATGGTGCGCCCTTGGGTGGAGCATCCGTAGTAGTAAAAGGTTCGACGGTCGGAACGGTAACCGATTTTGATGGAAATTATAGTATTTCCGCGGCGCAAGGTGACGTATTGGTCATTTCTTATATCGGTTTCGAATCGAAAAACGTAACCGTGAGCGGCAGTACCATCAACGTGCAGCTGAGCTCCGGGGTGGCGCTTTCAGAAGTGATTATCGTAGGTTCCCGTAACCCCAGCAGAACGGCTACCGAAAGTACGGTGCCCGTGGATGTTATCGATGTAAAGGAGCTCAATGCGGTTGCACCGCAGGTGAACTTGAATCAAATTTTGAACTATGTGGCCCCTTCGTTTACTTCGAACACCCAAACCATATCGGATGGTACGGACCATATCGATCCGGCCTCTTTAAGAGGACTTGGCCCCGATCAGGTGTTGGTGCTGATCAATGGTAAAAGAAGGCACACTTCTTCCCTGATCAATGTAAACGGAACCTTTGGTAGAGGGAGTGTGGGAACCGATTTAAACGCCATTCCCGCCTCGGCCATACAGCGTATCGAAGTTTTACGTGATGGTGCCGCGGCACAGTACGGATCTGATGCTATTGCTGGGGTCATCAATATCGTATTGAACAAGAGCGTAAACGAGCTAACGGCTACGGTAACGACCGGTGCCAACTTCTCCGAAAATGCGAATGGCCAGACCGGCGGGGTCGACGGGGAGTCTACCAACGTGGCCTTGAGCTATGGACTTTCCTTAGGTGATAAAGGTGGTTACCTGACCATGGCGGGCGATTTTGATGTTCGTAACGATTACAGCAGGATGAAGGAATGGGAAGGAAACGTATTCAACTTGTACAATGTAGTAGAACGTACCGCCAACGATACCGGATACAATATTGCCAATCTATTGGACGATGATGTTAGCGATGTCATCCAATTTGCGAACCAAGCGGGCATCGATTTGGGTGGAGCAACCACTAAAGAAGAGTTGCAGGGCGTTCTTTCCGCGGATGCTACGGATGCCGAATTGGCGGCAAGGGGGCAGCAAAGAAGTGACTATAACATGCGTGTGGGCCAGTCCGCTTTGCGCGGTGGTCGGTTGTTTGCCAATTTTTCATTGCCTTTGGACGATAACGGAACCGAAGTGTATTCCTTTGCGGGCATCAGTTCCCGTACGGGAAATTCTGCAGGTTTTTATCGACTGCCAAACCAGAGCAGAACGTTTACCCCCGCATATATCAATGGTTTTCTTCCGGAAATCAATTCCACCATTTCCGACCGCTCCTTTGCATTGGGTATTAAAGGAAAAGTAGGCGATTGGAATGTTGATTTGAGCAATACCTACGGAAAAAATTCCTTTTTGTATACCATTGGAAATACCTTTAACGCTTCCTTGCAAAGTGCTTCGCCAACGACATTCGATGCCGGCGGTTTTTCTTTTATGCAAAACACCGCAAATTTGGATGTAAATCAGTTTTTTGATGATGTTCTCTCTGGATTGAACGTGGCTTTTGGCGCAGAATATCGCTTGGAAAATTATGAGATAGCCGCTGGTGAAGAGGAGTCGTATTCTCAATATACGGCCGACGGACAGCAAATAACCTTGGCCTCACAACAGGCTTCTCAGGACTTTTTTGGAAATTCCAGACCAGGCGGTTCCCAGGTGTTCCCAGGTTTTAGTCCCGATAACGAACTTTCCAGGGGGCGCAGTAGTGTTGCCGGGTATGTTGATGTGGAGGCGGACTTTTCCGAAAAGTTCTTAATGAGTTTGGCCGCGCGTTTTGAAGATTATAGTGATTTTGGTTCTACCATTAACTTTAAGCTATCGTCACGTTATAAGGTGTCCGATAACTTTAATATAAGGGGAGCCGTAAACACGGGTTTCAGGGCACCGTCCTTGCACCAGATCAACTTTAATTCTACGTCAACGATATTCGACCAGAACGGAGATCCACAGGAGGTAGGTACCTTTGCAAATGATAGTAGGGCGGCCCAACTGTTGGGAATACCACAATTGAAAGAAGAGGTGTCAAAAAGTGCCAGTTTAGGGTTCACCACCAAATTGCCCGATGCGAACTTGACGATTACGGTCGATGGCTATTTTGTCAGTATCGATGATCGTGTTGTGTATACGGGACAGTTTAGTGGTCCCGGAACGGGAACGGAATTGGACAATTTGTTGCGACAGGCGAATGCCACTGCCGCATCCTTCTTTGCAAATGCGATCGATACCGAATCCAAGGGACTCGATGTGGTGTTGACGCATAAGATGGATGTGAGCGATAAATGGCGACTACAATCCGATTTGGCCGGTACGTTCTCCAATACCCGACAGGTAGGGGATATCAAAGCCTCGGACGTATTGCGAAATGCCGGTTTGGTCGACACCTATTTTCCAGAGGATAGTAGGGTATATTTGGAGGAAGCCGTACCGCGGACCAAAGTCAATTTATCGAACAGCCTACGTTCGGATGCCTTTACCTTCTTCTTAAGGAATGTCTATTTTGGAGAAGTTACGGAAGCGACCACTAACGTAGACCGCCAACAGGTGTTTGGAACCAAGATCGTTACCGATCTTTCTATTGGCTACAAAGCCACCGATGCATTGACACTCACAGTGGGTGCGAACAATTTATTGGACGTATATCCGGATAGGGCGGCACAAGAGTTGGCCGATGGTGGCAATAATCGTAGTTCGGGCCGTTTTGATTGGTCGAGAAGGGCCCAGCAATTCGGAATCGGTGGGCGATTTCTTTTTGCAAGGGTAAGTCTTGCACTGAAGTAGGTCCAACCAATTTGGCCATGATTTAGAAAGTAGGCTTTTCCCATGGGGATTAGCCTACTTTTTTGGTATTGGGAGTTCTGAAAAATTAGAAGGAGTCGCCTCCGTACGAACCGTAACGTAAATCCATAATGCTACAGGGGATTGATGATACGTCCTCTGAAAGCCTTTTGCGGCAATTGGTTAAAAACCAATACAAAACCGTAATAACCTTTAGGGGTAAATGCGATGGTTTAGTTAAAAGATATTTACTGGTATTTTGCTCTTGGCATGTTTGATAATCCTTTTACTTAATACGTTCCGGTAAGTACTTTAAAAGACTTTTTCGGTTTAGTCGGTACTATGGTTTTAAGAGATGGTTCATTTTATTTTTTTATAGCTTCTCATTTTCACTGGGCGATATCTTTGCTAAAAGGACACCATTTTTAACGGCTACCGTATAGGGTAGGGTACTCGTAATCGTTGGCCTGGTTTAATAACAGTATTGATCAGATGGTTCATTTTGATCAGGACTTCTGGGGTTGTTCGGCCCTTGACCGCTATTCCAGATAAAGTGTCGCCCGATTTAACGGTGTAAAAATTGTTGTTGGGAAGACAAGCCAGTGGTTTTGGAAATTTTTCTTCCCACTTGATCTTTATTTTCATGAGCCGATTCATTTGTTCACGACTTTTTTGCATACCGGATTCTAAAAAGTCAGTTAACGCTTTTGCATCCGTTTTTTTACCGCTTTCCTGTTCGATATAGGCTACGACCTGAGCAATTACTTTTTGGTTCTCTGCAACATACTTTTCTACATTTTCCAATGTTTCGTCTATCTCTTTAAGGGCGTGCATACTCCGATCGATCATTACACTGGGCGAGCAGGCCAAACAGACCTTTTCTCTATTTTTTTTGCCCCAGTTTCTCACGATATCGTCTTGCCAGTCCGTGGCTACCGGATGGCGAATGGCTACCCTTAGGAGATTGATTACCTCTTTAGGCTGTGCGGCACCTCCCCATACCTGAAACACTTTACCGGCTATTTTCTCCACGGCCTCAATGGCCAAGAGTGCCGAGAGTTCGTGTAACGGATGCCCGGTGTCGTCTTTCGCTACCTGGGTATGCGAGGGGTTTTTACCGATACGAAAGTTGCCGGCCTCCATGGTAGCGAGTTCCTTGTCCAACAAGGTCTGGGCATCGCCAATAATGGACGCTGCCCCTCTAATGGTAAAATAAACGGTATAGTCGAAGATCCGTCCTATAGCGGACGTGACCCAAGAAAACCCCTTTCTCAAGTTATCGGGAATATAGTCTTTGGCTTCGGCCGCGGTGTCGCGTAGTGTCAACAAGGCGTTAAAGCCCTTGGTGAACCTTCCGTTCTCCCCTTGATCTTGATTGTTGTTATTGGCACTGTCCAATTCCCGACATAATGCCTTTATGAGCATATCGGCCTGCGTGCGGTCTCCGGGCATACTTTTTACCCAAGGGTCTACTTCCGCACCGAACAAGACTTCGTTCATAATGGGCAGTCCGCTCGCGACGGTGTCCACAAGTCCAAAAGTGCCGGTAACTATGGGGATATATGCGGCAATCTGATGGTCTCCACCAAGCTCGAACCGGGGATCGTCAATTCCTTTCAACACATGATAACCGCTATTTCGGGTCATCCGTACATACTCCCGGTTATAATCATATTGGTAGCCGGTTTCATCGACCTGATCTACCCAAGGGTATACCAAGGGTTCTACCGTTTTCATGAGCGTTACCTCGGTATAATTGGTATGGGCATAAAAGTCTTCCAATGCATGCAATGCTGCGCCCAAGGCCATTTGGCAATCCCTTTTTTGAAAACCGTCTTTTTTGGCCGCCAATAACAATTGGTCCTTAATGTATTGGTAACCGGTACGATAAGGAACTCCCTCTACTTGAAACGTACGATCGGCCCTGAGATATTTTTTCATTCCATACTTAAGGTCGATTTGGTGCAATGGGTGTCCGTTATGGATGAAGCCCACAAATTTATCATAGAGTTTGCGGTCGTTTCGGTTGAAACCGTCACCGGTTTTTCCCAGCCCCATGGGATTGTCCAAATGTTCTTCGGGGCGGTAAACACCTAGGGTGTCAGGATCAATGGTCACATACTCCTCCCTTAGTTTTTTAAGATGCAGGTCGTAGCGTTCCGTCTGTGGTTTTTCGCCATCCTTGGGGTTTATAAATTCACCGGCCGCCACGATTTCCACCAAACTCGTCAAAAATTCTATCGAAAACTTTACTGGGTTCAACGCTTCGATGGTGAGCAGAAAACCGGCATCGATTTTTACGGTATGATCTTCTGATAGGGTTCTGTCCATAATACCGCCGGAACCGACCACGGTACCTTTGGTATTGTCCGTGCCCAGATTGTCCAGGGCATTGGAGAGCGGCCGTACCGTCATGGGATCGACCAGTTGGGACATATCACGCAACCAGTTGCCAAAGTAGATGGTGTCTAAAAGTTCTTGATAAAAGTCGTCATCATCCGAAATAAATCCTTTGCTAAATGCATCTTCAAAAAGTGGTAAAATGGCCTTTTCCTCAATATCTCCGTGTGCATACTGTCCAAACTTTCTTAATTTCCCCGCCTTATAAAACTCCAGATACCCGGTGGCATCATCACCGTTTTGGCGTTCTTGGGCTACATAGGCTTTAAGGTCGTTGTGCAACGGGCTGTAGTCCCATAGGAACGTTTGTGCGTTCCCGTCGATAACGGCCTCGGCAAATTGCTGTTTTTCCTGTTCCAAGGGGTTGAGGTCGTACAAATGGTAAGCAAAACTGGCACCTTCGTCGCGCAAGGCATCGGTACGCAAGGTTTCGGCGTATACATTTCGTAAAAGATAATCCAGATAATGTCCGAATTCTTCGATCAACGCGGTCATCAGCTCGCCCCGTCTGTCGTTGTCGGTGGCGGCTTCTCGTACAAATTGTTCGGCCACCCATATTTCAGGTTCGTTTTTCCGGTCGTAATAAAAGGCGGCGCCCCCACCCCCGACGGCGGTTTTTACGACCAATGTCGGGTCCAAACGGGTATGGCCGTTTTTGGCATCGACAAACAGCTCGTCATAGGCTTTGGTTGGGATGTCCGTGCCAAAAATTTTCGCCAATATGGCCATAAAATGCACCAAGTTGGTTCCTTGGGCCAACCATTGCAACTGTTCCCGGGCAAAAGTGCTGGTCAAGGTCACCGTGGTACTATCTTCGGGAATCTCTTCTACAGGTGCGGCCTCCCTTAGCTGTTGTTGAACGGCCGCTGCCATGGCCAAAGCCACCCCCGCTTTTTTGGCACCTTTATAGTCGTTTACGGTAATCTCTGGAAAGGGTATTTTATGGAGCGCCAAAGTTTGCTGTGGCGTTGCGGCCCCGATGACCACCCCTTCCTGGCCGGAAACCACCACCCCGCCATGGGCCGTGAGATCGCCCATACATACCGCGGGTACGCCGTTAAAAAGCACCCCTGCACTGCCCTGGGCAATAACGTCCACGGCGCTGGTACAGGTGCAGGTATCACCGATCAGGGCCGCTACCTTTCCATTGACCAATACCCCAAGTGCCCCCGGGCCGATGATGGGACCCCCCACATGGGCCACAGGGCCGCTGCACATGGGGCAGGTATGGAGGTCGGTAATAGTGGCTACTTTTCCAGGCATAAAAAAAGACTTTGGTTAATCGATATCTTCATTTTGGTATCGAAAAACGATTAAATCAACAGGATTCGTAGATTGCGGGTCAAATTCACCTCGCAATTGGATATGACCTGCATCTTTAACCTTATAGGGTACGGAAGAACGAAAATATAGTTTCAATTTTTCACCACCTTTATTACATTTTTTTACTTCAAAATTGTAATTATACTTGGAGAATCTAATATCATTGAAAGTATAATTGGAACTCTCTAGAAAATCCTTAAAAACCATCTTCTGATTTAAAGGTACGCCACTAATTAATTTATATTTATCATTCGGTGTCATCACGTTTTCTAATACACGGTGCAAGTATAAATAAATAGTAGAGACGATTTTGGTGTCGTCGTCTAAGAAAACCTCCAAATTTAAATGCGACCATGAAAACCCTATCCCTCTATTATAATCATGCTTACCCAATACGGCCTCCACTTCTTCCAAGGTATCGCCAAGGAAAAATGATTTTCCGTTATAGCGCATTTCGCAACCGCTAAACTCCAAACGGTGTTCTTGGGCGTTAAATGCGGCAAGTCGTTCGCGTACTTCGGGGGTGTCCTTGGCCTTGAGTTCTTTATACGGTTTTTCGCTTTCTCCGTCGATAACTTCCGTAGGTTGTTTTTGTTGCCCGAAACAGCTTGTTAAAAGCAAGGGAAACAGGAATAGGAAAAGATTTCTTATAGGTCCGCTCATTTTCCGGTGTTTTTATTCTTTAAAATAGTTCATCTTTGGTTCTTTTTTCTTTCGTCCGATATATATCTTATGGAATACCCCTTTTAATGCCGTTGATTCCATGCTCGGGATCATCAGACCACATCAATTTTGCCGGTAGTTCCCTGAATGGTATTGGTCTTTCCTTTGATATGTGTTTTTGCTCCGGATAGGGTCGCTTCGGTTGATGCCTCCACAACAACTTTTTTTCCCGTAATGGAACCGTCACCTTCGCTTAAGACCTCGATATTTCCTTTTGCCCGTATTTTGGTATCCTCTTTTGAGGAATGTGTGATTTCCTTTTCGGCAATGGCATTGATATTCCCTTTTGCCTGTAAAGTTAGGTCTTCCTGGGCGGTAAGTTGTATGTTCTTCCCTTGCATCAAAATATCCCCCTCAGAAACGATACGGATTTGGTCATCCTTGGTGGAAAGCGTTATGCTGTGTTTTTTCTCTTTGGTATAAATTGAAATCATCTCCCCGCCATCGGTATCGTTGAGTTCGATCACATGTCCGCTCCTTGTCTTAATGGCCTTGATGTTGTTGTCGGCATCGGCGAA